>JAVEVZ010000346.1:0-3046 GCA_034004805.1 Spongiibacteraceae bacterium
GTCGCGGTAGCCCAGCTCACAGGCGTCATTGCTGAGCTCGCGCCAGCAGCGATCCTGCAGATCAAAGCCGCGCACCGACACCAGGCGCTGCCCCAGTTCGACGCCGTAGGCGCCGATATTCTGCACCGGCGCGGCGCCCACCGAGCCGGGAATGCGGTTGAGGTTTTCCAGGCCCGCCAGCTGCCGCTCGCAACTCCAGTCCACCAGCGCCTGCCACGGCAGGCCGGCGCCCACGTCGATCAGCACACCGGCATCTGTCCGGTCTGCATCGCCTGCGGTATCGCCGGGGGTATCGAGCTCGCTGACGACGATATCACTGAGCAGCAACTGCAGCAGCGGCTCGTCAATATCGCGTGTGAAAACCGTGTTGCTGCCCTGCCCCAGTACCCGCAGCTCGCGGGCCGAGTCGCCCAGCTGCGCGACCAGAGCGTCGAGCTCAGTCTCGCTCGCGACGCGGTACAGGGTCCCGGCCCGGGCGTTCAAGGCGAGGGTATTGAATTCGCGCAGGGCGATGTCGTGCTGCACCTCCACTGGGTTCAGCCCTGGCGCCGGCGCTTCCGCCGCACCAGGTCCTGGCGCAGATGGGCCAACAACCCCGCCGCGCCCTGCTCCACCATATCCAGCACCGCATCAAAGCCGTCGTCATCGCCGTGGTAGGGGTCGGGCACTTCCTGCTGCGGCAGGTCCGCGTAGCGCAGGAACAGTGCCAGCTGGCCGCTGAAATCCGCGGGCTGGAGGCGTTGCAGATTGGCCAGGTTGCTGTTGTCCATCGCCAGGATGTAATCGAAACGCTGGAAATCCTCCGCGCGCACCTGGCGGGCGCGGATATGCGACAGGTCATAGCCACGCAGCCTGGCGGCGGCCTGGGTGCGCGGGTCCGGGCTGCGGCCGATATTCCAGTCGCTGGTCGCGGCGGAATCCACGCTGATCACATCGGCCAGCCCCTGCTGCTCCAGCATTGCGTCGAATACGCCATGTGCGGTCGGTGACCGGCAGATATTGCCCAGACACACAAACAACACGCTGACAGTCATTACACTTGCTCCTTAAACAATTCGCGCACGCGCGCAAGATCCGCCGGGGTGTCGACCCCGGCGGGTATCGGCGTGCAGGCTTCCTGCACATGAATGGCGACGCCGTTTTCCATGGCGCGCAGTTGTTCGAGCTTTTCCAGCTGCTCCAGTTCCCCCGGCGGCCACACCACGAACTGCTTGAGAAAGCCGGCGCGGTAGGCGTAGATGCCCACATGGCGCCACCAGCGGTAAGCCGGCGGCGGCAGTTCGGGGTTGGCGAACTCATCCCGCGCCCAGGGGATCGGCGCGCGGCTGAAATACAGCGCGTGGCCGTCGCGGGCGATAACCACCTTGACCGCGTTGGGATCGAACACCGTCGCCGCTTCCTGGATAGGCTCGCACAGGGTCGCGATCCCGGCTCGCGTCGACGCCGCCAGATTGGCCGCCACCTGATCGATCACGGCGGGGGGTATCAGGGGTTCATCGCCCTGCACCCCCACCACCACCGCGTCGTCGGCCAGCCCCAGTTGCGCGACCACTTCGTGTACCCGGTCGGTCCCGGAGATATGGTCGGCGCGGGTCATCACAACCTCCGCACCAAAACCCTGTGCCACATCGCGCACCCGCGCATCGTCGGTGGCAATCAATACTCGCGCCGCCGCGCTCTGGCCGGCGCGCTCCCACACATGTTGCAGCATCGGCTTGCCGCCGATATCCGCCAGCGGCTTGGCGGGCAGGCGCGTGGAGGCGTAACGGGCCGGGATGACAACCGTAAAACTCATGCTTGGCTCCTGGATAAAGGGGGCGTCAGGCGCGTGCGCAACAGGCGTTGCAGCGCAGCGGGCAGCGCTACCTGCACCGCGAGATACCAGCTGTCGGCGGGTGCGAACCCGCGGCATTTCACCGCGTCCTTGGCGGTCATGATCACGGGCAGCGGCTCGGCAAAATCCAGATCGCCGGCCTGGTAGCTGTGGTGGTCGGCAAACACATGCTCCACCACATCCAGACCCAGTGCGCGCAGCTGCTGAAAAAACCGCCCGGGATGGCCGATGCCCGCCACCCCATGCACGCGCTGGCCCGCCGGCCAGGTATCGAGAAACCGCTGGCGGCGGCCATCGACGCTGCAAAACAGCCGGGGCTGCAGCTGATAGCCCGCCTGTTCGGCGCTGTCGGCCTGGCCGCTGTGGATCACCAGATCGACGCTGGCCAGGCGCGCCGGCGGTTCGCGCAAGGGGCCCAAAGGCAGGCAGTGGCCGTTGCCCAGGCCGCGCCCGGCATCCATTACCACCAGTTCGATATCGCGCCCCAGCGCCAGGTGTTGCAGGCCGTCGTCGCTGACGATCACATCGCAGGGAGTTTCGGCCAGCAGTTTGCGGGCAGCGGCGGCGCGGTCGCGGCCCACCGCCACCGGCGCGCCGGTCTCGCGGAAAATCATCAGGGCTTCGTCGCCGACCTGGCCGGCATCGGAATCGTCTGCGACGCACTCAACCGCCTGCGCGGCCGCGCCGCCATAGCCGCGGCTGACCACCCCGGGCTGCCAGCCCTGGGCCGACAGCCACTGCACCAGACTGATCACCAGCGGGGTTTTACCGGTGCCACCGACGTGAATATTGCCCACTACAATCACCGGCACGGGGGCGCGCCACACGCGCCGCCAGCCGCGCCGATACGCACCGCGCCGCAGGCTGGCGACCGCGCGAAACAACACTTCCAGAGGCAACAGCAGCCACGCCCACAGCGGCAGCTTCGGCCGGTACCAAAGGGCGTTGAGGCGCTGTTCCAGAGCCATTACTTGCCGTCCGATTCACGGGTGGCCAGGCTCAGGCGTGCAAAGCCCAACTGACCCGCAGCATCCATGGCGGTGATCACCGCCTGGTGCGGGGTGTTGGCATCGGCGGTAATCACCAGCGGCAGGCTGCGGTCGTCGCCGGCCGCCTCGCGGATCGCGGCCTTGAGGGTCTCGGGGGAATTGTTCACCAGGTTGCGTTCATTGACGCTGTAGTGACCCTGGGCGTTGATCACCACATCCAGCT
>JAVEVZ010000347.1:0-3046 GCA_034004805.1 Spongiibacteraceae bacterium
TCGAGTCCGGGAATGTCGTTGAGGTAATGGTGGTCCAGCTGCTCGTAGAGGGGCTGGAAGGCGGTTTTGATATCGGCAAAGTCCATAACCCAGCCCAGCACCGGGTCGAGCTGGTCGGTGACATGAATCTTGACCCGGAAACTGTGGCCGTGCAGCCGGGCGCATTTGTGTCCCGCCGGTACATGGGGCAGGCGATGGGCTGCTTCAAAGGCAAACTGCGTGTAGATCTCGGTGGACATTGCGGCTCGCGGTCGGGTGGGGTGTTTGGGGTGGGCTATGGTAGGGCGCGCGGCGGGCTCTGTACATTCCCCGCCAGCGGCAGGCGCAGGCTGAAGCGGCTGCCGCGCCCGGGCTTGCTGTTCACCTTGAGCTCCCCGCGATGGTGCTCATGGGCGATGTAATAGCAGATGGACAGGCCCAGTCCGGTGCCGCGCCCCACCGCCTTGGTGGTAAAGAACGGGTCGAACATGCGCTGCCGGACCTGATCGTCCATGCCCGGGCCATTGTCGGCAATATCGAACTGAATATGCTCCCCCTGCTGGCGCACGCTGATGCGGATGCGCGGCGCGGTATCGCGCTGGTCCAGGGTCTCCGCAAGGGCATCGACGGCATTGCGTATCAGGTTGAGCAGCACCTGCTGAATCTCGGAGGCGACGCAGGGCACGGCGGGCAGGGGCGCGGCGGGTGGCTGCCAGTCCAGCACGATTTCCGGGTGGCGCGGATGGTCCAGGCGCAGCGCGCTGCGGGCCAGGTGGAGCGTGTGCTCAACCAGCTGTACGGGGTCCACGGGTTGCTGCTGGGCAGATCCGCGGTGGGAAAACGCCAGCATGGTCCGGACCACGTCCGCGGCGCGGTCGCCCGCTTCACGGATATCCGCCAGCAAGCGGTAGACCTCGCGCTGCTCCAGGTATTGGTCCAGGCGGGCGAGGTCCAGGCCCAGCGCCTCTGCCGTCTCAAGGTTGCGCGGCAGCTGCGGACTCAGGCGGCGCTGCAGATTCTGCGCATTGTGGATCATGGCCCCCAGCGGATTGTTGATCTCGTGGGCCAGCCCCGCGGCCAGCTCGCCCAGCGCCAGCAACTTTTCGTTCTGCACCATCAGGCCCTCCATGCCGACCTGGGCGCTGACATCGTCCATCCGCAGTACCGCGCCCTGGCTGTCGCCGATACTCATGGGGTAGATGGCAACATCGAATACCCGGGGCGGGTGCGTCTTGAGCTGTTGCTCAGCAGGCGCCTGCGGCTGGCGCGGTTCCTGTATCAGGCGCCCCAGAAAACGGGTCTCACCGTTGTCCAGTACCGCATTCAGGGCCGCGCGGTAATCGGCCAGCAGGGGCACGACCTCAATGATATCGTGGCCCAGCACCTGGTGAGCCGCGAGCCCCGTGTGGTCCTGAGCCGCGCTGTTCCAGCGACTGACCCGGCCCTGGGCGTCGATGCCGATAATCGCCGAGGGCATGGCGTCGATCATGCCATGCAGCTGCATGTGGGTCTGGTCGAACAAGCCCCTGGAAAACGCCTGGCGCTGGACGGTGGCACTGAGCAGGCTGTTGCGCTGGCGCAGGCCGGCCATGTGCTGTTCGACCTGGGTGCGCAGTGCTGCCCGCTCCTCCAGCAGGCGGCGTTCGCTGTTGCGGAGCAGCGCGTTGCGGTACAGCAGCCCAACAGCCGTCAGGAGCAGCGCGCCAACCAGCAACAGCGTCGTCATACCTGTGCCCTGTAATGGAATCCCGTTGCCCGCCTGCCCTTGAGCCGGGGTGGTACCTGGCGCGGATTCTCGGTGATTTTATGTACGCAACCAAGCGTGCACATGAATTTGCGGCGAGTGTTTGACATGCCGAACTTTTTCTGTAGAATGCGCTGCTCGTTCGGCCAGGGTGGTTAGCTCAGCTGGTAGAGCATCTGCCTTACAAGCAGAGGGTCGGCGGTTCGAACCCGTCACCACCCACCATAATGCGGCCCGGTAGTTCAGTCGGTTAGAATGCCGGCCTGTCACGCCGGAGGTCACGGGTTCGAGTCCCGTCCGGGTCGCCACTTATACCACTGTTTCCAATCGTGTTTTGAAATCCCCGGGCGCTATCCCATTGCCCCGGCTGCCTTGTTAAGGCAGCCATTTGTGGCGCGGATGTGGCGCGTCAATTTTCCTCCTGTCCTGTCCTGTCCCGCTGCGACTGCTCTCGCCTCGTTCTGCCGTTGCGATTTATCACTTTACTGTGCTCGTCGCCACGGCCGTTGATCTTTTCCGGCTGTTCGCTATGGTGCTGATGGCCAGGGCTTGTGGCACTTCTGCGCAACAATTCGACGACCTGAGGTATTTTTGTCGCCATGGCGTGCATTGATAGCGAGACATCTTATCGGGTCAGCTATAGCCGGGCCGGCATCGTGCAAATAGGCCATGGAAACGGTACGAGTTGGACACCGTTTTGTTCGAAGTGGATTGTTTGCTCCAGTATTTTTTACCGTAACTTCTGACAGGGCCGGTTGTGTATACCAATCATGAATAGAGATCAGCCGAATAATCCGCTGCATGGTGTTACGCTTGAGACAATCGTAACGAGCCTGGTTGAGCGCTACGGGTGGGACGAGCTTGCTCACAGAATTGATATCAATTGCTTTAAGCGTGATCCGTCTATCAAGTCATCGCTACAGTTTTTGCGCAAGACGCCATGGGCCAGAAAAGAGATTGAGCGATTATATATTTCGGCATGTGGCATGCAGGTCGGATAAGTGGTTTTAAACAGGGTTTAAGCGTTTCTGATGTGAGTCTGTTTACGAGTGGACAGCTGTCTGGCGAATAGTGATTCACCCGGGGTTACAGTTGAGTCGGCATGCTGCATATTGCATTACATTTTTTGCTTCCGGGGTTGGTGGCGGGCGTTTTCTTTCGCAACCACTGGGCGTTTGCCTACTTTACGATGGCGGTGACGATGCTGGTGGATCTCGATCTCCTTGTCGCCAGCCCGATATACGACCCCGGACGGTGCAGCATTGGATTTCACCCACTGCATCAACCCTGGCTGATACTGCTGTATCTGGCACTTTGTTTTGT
>JAVEVZ010000041.1:0-14057 GCA_034004805.1 Spongiibacteraceae bacterium
GGACCACATCAAATATCGCCGCATTGTGCGCAGTGCGTTCTCTCCCAAGGCCATGGATGCCTACGAGTCGCGCTTCCGCGAGATTGCCAAAGGTCTCATTGACCGGGTCATCGACTAGGGCCGGTGCGAATTTGTGGAAGAGGTGGCGGCGGAACTGCCACTGGTGGCCATCTGCGAACTGATGGGCATTCCCATCGAGGACCGCAAGCAGTTCTTCGAATGGACCAACATCATGCTGGGTGCCGATGACCCCGAATTGACCACCAGCCCCGAAGACGGGCAGATGGCCATGATGGGGCTGTTCGAATACGGCCGCAAACTGGCAATCCGCTATCGCGAGAATCCGGAGCCCTGCATCGTGGGTTCATTGCTGGATGGCGAGGTGGAGGGTGAGAAGCTCACCGAGGACGAGTTCTGCTACTTCTTCCTGCTGCTGATCGTGGCGGGCAACGAGACCACCCGCACCGTCACCAGTCACGGCATGCGCCTGCTGATGGAGCACCCGGAGCAATACCGGATGCTGGTCGACAACCCGGCGCTGATCCCCGACGCCATCGAAGAGTTTCTGCGCTACAACCCGGCGGTGATCCAGTTCCGTCGCACGGCCATGGAAGACGTGGAGGTGGGCGGGCAGCTCATCCGCAAGGGCGACAAGGTCATGCTCAACTACCAGGCGGCAAGCCACGATGAGCGCCTGTTCACCGACCCCGACCGCTTCGACATCACCCGCCAACAGCGCGAGGATGTGCGCAACCAGCACCGGGCTTTTGGCTTCGGCCAGCATTTCTGTCTGGGCTCGCACCTGGCGCGGCTGGAGCTCAAGGTGATTTTCGAGGAAATCATCGGCCGCATCCGCAACCCCGAGCTGGTTGGAGAGATACGCTGGTTGAGGTCGATGTTAATCAATGGAATCAAAGAGATGAACATCAAATTTGATAAAGCAGCTTAACTGACTGGCGCGCGGACTGCGCTACCATGCCCCGGCATGCCCGCAGTGACGCGCGCAGCGGTCCCATCCCGCTGAAGCTTGACGGCGTTCGCAGCCCCGGCGAACGCGCGGCCTTCCGGCCCGGTCGCGGCTACACTGTACGCAGCAAATACAGACGATGAACAGGCGAGACTGACAGGGGTGGCATTGCCGATGGCCGTGATTTTGGTGGTGGACGATATCGCCGATAATGTCCGCTTGCTGCAGTACGATCTTGAGGACGATGACCATCGGGTGCTGACCGCCACCAATGGCGAGGAAGCGCTGGTTGTACTGGACCGCAACGACGTCGACCTCGTGCTGATGGACGTCAATATGCCGGTGCTGGACGGGATCGGTACGCTGAGGCGCATGCGAGGGGTGGCCCGCACCTCCGACATCCCGGTGATCATGGTCACCGCCAACGACATGGACGAAAAGGTGATCGAGGCGCTGGACGTGGGCGCCGATGATTACGTGGTCAAGCCATTCTCCTATGCGGTGCTGGCTGCGCGCATGCGTTCCCTGCTGCGCCTGCGGACGGCTCAGGCCCGCCTCAAGGAAGTCAATCGCGAGCTGGAGCGCCTGGCCAGCACCGATACCCTTACCGAAGTCCACAACCGCCGCAGCTTTACCAACCTCGCGCGCGCTGAAATCAACCGCGCGCAACGCAAGCAGCTGCCGCTGGCAATGGTCATGATGGACATCGATCACTTCAAGGCCATCAACGACCGCTATGGCCATGATGTCGGCGACACAGTGTTGAAACAGTTCGCGAATCTGGCCAGGATGGCGTTCCGCGAACACGACGTGTTTGGCCGCACCGGCGGCGAAGAGTTTGCCGTCTGCATGCCGGATACCAGCCCCTTCGATGCCAGTGCTGCGGTCATGCGGTTCCGCGAGCAGCTGCAGAGCCATCCGGTCGTGCTGGAAAACGGCACTGCCATTCCGGTGCGTTTCAGCGCGGGCCTGTCCTGTCTGGGGACAGACGGCCACGCACTCGACGACCTGCTGAAGGCGGCCGACCGGGCACTGTATGCAGCCAAGGGCCAGGGGCGCGACCGGCTGGTGGTCAGCAGTGCGGCCACGGTTCGTCACCACGACGGAAGCAACGGCTGAGCGCCGGCGGAGCAGGCGCAGGCGAGTATTGGACTATCTGGAGCCAGCCATGTCAGAGGACTGTATTTTCTGCCGGATCATCGCCGGCCAGGCGCCGTCGGAGCGTATCTATGAAGACGCCCGCGTCTTCGCGATGCTCGATATCATGCCCGCGGCGGAGGGGCATCTGCTGATTGTCCCCAAACGCCACTGCGCCGATATCTTTGACGCGGACCCTGAGGATATTGCCCAGATAGGGCGCGTGTCGGTGACGCTGGCAAAGGCGCTGGAGCGAACCCTGGGCGCCGAGGGGCTGGGGGTCTACCAGCTCAACCGCGCGGCCGCCGGACAAACGGTTTTCCACTACCACACCCATCTGATTCCGCGCTGGGCCGGGGCCGAGCCCCGGCTGCATGGTCGCGAGCGCGCCAGCGGCGAGGCGCTGGCTGCGCTGGGCGCGCGGCTGCGGGAGGCGCTGACCGGTATTGCTCATTGACTGTCAGTAATGGTTATTGAGAGCCGTGCCGGCCTGGAGTAACGTCGGCGGCCTTACTTACGCAGACTTACCTGAGGAGCGCGCGCCATGGGCATGCCTACCGATGTCAAAGTGATCGATCTGATGCTGGCGGTGCCCGGCGACGACAACAGCCACTTCTACGAGTGGATCAAGCCGATGCTCATGGACAGGCAGAGCCATGAGATGTTCAAGATGCCCGCGCAGTACATGTTCAAGGACATCCCCCAGATCGACGGCCAGGAGGATTACGTCGCCTACACCGTGGCGCAGATGGACAAGCACAATATCGAGCGGGCGATGATCGGCGTCGGCCCCTATGCGGAACAGCACAAGGAAGCGCTGCGCCGCTACCCTGACCGCTTCTTTGCCAGTTACGAGGCCAACCCCAACAACGGCATGGACGAGGTGCGCACCATTGTCGCCCTCAAGGAAGAGTTCGACATCAAGGCGGTGACCGCCTCGCCGGCGATGATCTGTCCGCCTGTGCCGGTGAACGACAAGAAGTGGTACCCGATCTACGCCAAGCTGGTCGAGCTGGATATTCCCTTCTGCCCCTGCATGGGCATTCCGGGGCCGCGCCTGCCCTTCGGGCCCCAGAAAGTCGAGCTGCTCGACGAAGTATTGTGGTTTTTCCCCGAGCTGCGTGTCGTCACCCGTCACGGCTGCGAGCCGTGGACCGATGTGGCCTGGAAACTGATGCTCAAGTACCCGAACCTGCACTACATGACCTCGGCGTTTGCGCCCAAGCACTACCCGAAAGACATCGTGCACTTCGCCAATACCCGCGGTTCGGACCAGGTGATGTACGCGGGCTACTTCCCGATGGGCCTGTCCCTGGACCGCATTTTCAAGGAAATGCCGGACGTCCCATTCCGCGATGAGGTATGGCCCAAGTTCCTGCGCGAGAACGCCATCCGCGTCTTCAAGCTGGACCAGTAACCGAACCCACCGACACCGGCCGCCCTGCGGCCGGTTTTCGTTTCAGGGACTGTTACTTTTCAGTTGACCGCCTGTTACTTTTAGCCGAACTGTCAGTGGTCGGGAGCTTGAGCATGGAATACGTCAATGTTGAACAGGCGCGCCAAATGCCGGGTCTGCGCCTGGTACTCACCGCGGGCCAGCCCGGTCCTTGGGGCGAGGCGGCAAAGGCGCTGTTTCGGATCAAGGGCATCTCTTATACGGCGGTGCGCCAGGAGGCGGGCGCCAGCAATGACGCGCTGCGGGACTGGACCGGCCACAGCAACGCGCCCATCGCGATGCTGGATGACGATGCGCCCCGCAGCCATTGGCTGGAACTGATCATGCTCGCCGAGCGCTTGTCGGACACCCCGCGCCTGGTGCCTGAAGACGGCGAACAGCGCGTGCGCATGATCGGCCTGACCGCGGAGCTGGCCGGTGAAGACGGCCTGGGCTGGCAGCGGCGGCTGCTGATTTTCCACAGCATGATGGGGAGCGATCAGGGCCGGGAACTGGTCGGTGCCATGGCACAGCGCTACGGTTACAGCGACCAGGCCGCGCAGCGCGCGCGTCGCCGCTGCGCGGAGATCCTGCGCCTGTTGAGCGCACAGATGCGCAGCCAGTTGGAGGCCGGGCGGCGATTCCTGATCGGCGGCCAGCTGTCGGCGCTGGATGTCTACTGGGCAGCCTTCTCCAATATGGTGTGGCCGCTGGCGGAGGAGTGCTGTCCCATGCCCGCGGGTACCCGCGCCGCCTATACCCTGCAGGACGAACAGATCCTGGCAGCGGCGGACGAGAGCCTTAGGGCCCATCGCGATCGCGTGCTGCAGGAGCACGGACTACTGCCGATGGTGTTTTGAGGCGCGCAGGTCGTGAAGCTCGGTATCGCCATCGACTGGGCCGGTGCGGATATCGCCATACCCCTGGACAAGGTTCGCGCGGCGGAGCGCCTGGGTTTTGATTCCGTGTGGTGCGCCGAGGCCTATGGCTCCGACGCGCTCACGCCACTGGCTTTTATCGCCGCCCACACCACGCGCCTCAAACTTTGTACATCCATTGCCCAGGTCGCCGCGCGCCCGCCCGCTGCTTGCGCGATGCAGGTCAATACCCTGGACGCCCTGGCCGGGCGGGGCCGGGTGATGCTGGGCCTGGGCCTGTCCGGGCCGCAGATTGTCGAGGGTTGGTACGGTCAGCCCTGGCAGTCGCCAGTGGAAACCCTGCGCGACTATGTCGCGATCCTGCGCAAGGTATGGCGCCGCGAGGGCCCGGTGGTTCACGACGGCCAGGTCTTCCAGTTGCCCACCCGCGCGCCTGGCAGCCAGGGCATGGGCAAGCCGCTGAAATCGATACTGCACACCAATCCCGATATTCCCATACTGCTGGGCACCGGCAGCCAGGCCACGGTGACGCTGACCGCGGAAATCGCCGATGGCTGGATTCCCTTTGGTTTTGTTCCCGGCAGCCTTGAGCACTACCGGCCGTGGCTGGAGGAGGGCTTCCGGCGCGCCGGCGGCGGCAAATCCCTGGCGAATTTCCATATCCAGTGCGGCTGCTCGGTGGATACTGACAGCAATGTGCGCGCGGCTCTGGATCGCCTGAAGCCGATGGTCGCGCTGTATGTGGGCGGCATGGGGCACAAGGACCGCAATTTTCACAAGCAGGCCATGATCCGGCGCGGCTACCCCGAGGCGGCCCAGCGCATCCAGGAACTGTTCCTGGGCGGTCGCCGCGACGAGGCGATTGCAGCCGTGCCGGATGAGTATGTGGACGAAGGCGCGCTGCTGGGCGATGCACAGCGCATCAAAAAACGTGTGCAGGCCTGGCAGGCCTCCGGTGCCTCCGGCCTGACCTTGTATGGCGCGGATATCGCTGGGATGGAAATGATTGCGGGCATGTTTCGCTAGGATTCCTGGCGCGGGCCCTGGCGCGGTGGGACAGCAGAAGCGCCGGGCCGACCGATACAAGGGAGCTGCGTCCGGACAGGCGGGTCGAGACCGTATACAGCAGGGAGGCTGCATTCGAGCCCCCAGGGACGGGTTCACGGCGTGTCTCGACCCGCCTGTCCGGACGCAGTGACCGGGCTCGATGTTGCATGTCTTAAGGACGCCTCGCGCCTTCACAGCGCTTTCAGACCTGACAAAGGGAGCAGACCATGAATGTAAAAGACAAAATTGCCATCGTTACCGGCGGTGCATCCGGTCTGGGCCTGGCCACGACGCGCATGCTGGTTGCCAGGGGCGCCAGGGTGGTGGTGTTCGATATCAATGATGACAAGGGCCGGGCCATCGCCGATGAACTGGGTGCAGCCTGCAGTTACCAGAACGTCAACGTCACTGACGAGGCATCCGTGCAGCGCGGCGTTCAGTACACGGTGGACCATTTTGGCGGCGTGCATATCCTGGTGAACTGCGCGGGCAGCGGCGACGCCGCGCGCACCGTGGGCCGCAACGGCCCGTACCCGCTGGACCGCTTCAAGGCCATTATCGAACTCAACCTGATCGGCACCTTCAATGTGCTGCGCCTGGTGGCGGACCGGATGCAGTACAACGCGCCGCTCACCGAGGACGGCGAGCGCGGCGTGATCGTCAACGTGGGGTCGGTGGCGGGGATGGACGGCCAGATCGGCCAGGTGGCGTATTCAGCGAGCAAGGGCGGCGTTATCGCCATGACCCTGCCCATCGCCCGCGACCTGGGAAAGCTGGGGATACGGATCAACACCATCTGTCCCGGGGTGTTCAATACGGAGCTGATGCAGATGGTGCCGCAGGAAATGATCGACGGGCTGGTGGCCAATGCCCAATTTCCGCCGCGGCTGGGGCACACCGATGAGTTCGCCCATATGGCGATCAGCCTGATGGAGAACGGCTATATCAACGGCGAGGTGATTCGCCTGGATGCGGCGATGCGGATGCCGCCCCGGTAGCAGTCGCCGAGCCTTTTGGCTTTCGGTTCTGGCGCGCTGTCTGACAGGCTGCCCGGAGCGTCTGTTACGGCCTCCAGGTCAGGGCCCCAGTACCGGCATCGTCACTGGCTCCACTGGCAGTTCCAGCCGGGCGCGGCTGTGTTGCAGGGCCTGCAGCAGCACATTGCGCAGCTCGCGGGGGTCGATGACGTCGTCGAAGGCCATGGTGTCGGCGGTGGTCCAGCTGCCCTGGGCCTCGGCCTCGGCGAGCCTGGCCGCGGTCTCGGCGTCGACACGGGCGGCGCTGTCGCCACCGCGGGCGGGAATCCCACCCAGGGTAACGCCGGGAAATGCCAGGGTAATGCTCTGGTTGTCGAAGGGGTTCATGCCCATCACTGAACTGCCGAAACCAAACGCCTTGCGCAGGGTGACGTGCAGCTTGGGGCTCTTCAGGCGTGCCTGAGCGGTGTACAGACGCGCCGCAGCGCGCAGCGTGCCCGCCTGTTCGGCCTTGCTGCCCGACATGATGCCGGGGTTGTCGGCGAGGAACAGCACCGGCAGGTGGAAGCTGTTGGCGAGATCGACAAAATGCGCGGCTTTCAACGCGGCGTCGTGGGTGATGGAGCCGGCGTACATGGTGGGCTGGTTGGCGACAATGCCGATGCTCTGGCCCCCCAGATGTGCCAGCCCCATGACAATGGAGCGGCCGTACATGGGCTGCAATTCGAGAAAGGAGTCCGCGTCGACCAGGCGGCGTATCACCTGGCGTATGTCGTAGGGGCGCTGGGCGTCGCGGGGCACCACCGACAGGATATCGTCGAGCCGGCGCGGCCCCTGGTCGTCGCCGCTGGCGCGGGGCGGGTGCTGCCAGGCGTTGCCCGGCAGGTGGCCCAGGTAGCGGCGCACCAGCGCGCAGGCTTCGGCTGTGTCCTCGACCATGTTGTGGGCCACGCCGCTGACCGAGACGTGCATCTGCGCGCTGCCCAGCTGTTCCTTGGTGACCATCTCGCCCAGCGCGGCGGCCACCAGCGGCGGCCCGGCGGAAAACAGTGACGCGTCGCGGGTCATGACGACGAAGTCCATCATCACGCCGCTGAGTGCGCCGTGGCCCGCCGAGGAGCCGAAAATCACCGCAACGGTGGGCACCAGGCCCGGCAGCTGGGCCAGTTCGATCAGGTCCGAGGGCGCGTAGGGGTGGCGCTCCAGGCTGTTGGTAACCCGCGCCCCGGCGCCGTCCAGCAGCAGGATATAAGGCAGCCGCTCCTGCCGGGCCAGGCGCGCCAGGCGCACGCGCTTGGCGTTGGCGCCGTGGCCGATGGAGCCGCCCTTGGTGGTGAAGTCCTCGACGGCGACGACCACCGGGCGGCCATTGATGCGGGCCAGACCACCGACCAGCGCGTCGCAGGGAATATCCTCCACGCTGCCCACCAGACGGCCCAACTCGACAAAACTGTCGACGTCGGTGAGCAGGGCGATGGCTTCCCGGGCGTTGGGCAGCTTGGCCGCCGCGCGCCTGGCGAGTTTGTCCTCGCCACCCATGCGCCCCGCGCGCTGGATGCGCGCCTGATAATCGCCCAGCAGGGCTGCCCAGTCCTCAGGCACGTCGCTCATTGCTGCAGAGCCAGATACTGTTCGCGCAATACCTTTTTCAGGGGTTTGCCGGTGGGGTTGCGCGGAAAATCCTCGCGTCGCAGCCATACATAGCTGGGCACTTTGAAGCCGGCCAGGTGCTCGCGCACAAAGCTGCGTATGTCCTCTTCAGTGGCGTCGGTGTCGGGCTTGAGGGTGACGGCCACGGCGAGCTCTTCGCCCAGGCTGTCGTGGGGTACACCGAATGCTGCGGCGTCGTAGACAGCGGGATGGTTGTGCAGACAGCCTTCAATTTCCGCAGCAGCGATATTCTCGCCGCCGCGAATAATGATGTCCTTGGCGCGGTCCACCACGAAGATGTAGTTCTCGTCGTCCACGTAGCCGATATCGCCGGTGCGCAACCAGCCATCGACGAAGGTCTCTTCGGTCGCCTGTGGCTGGTTCCAGTAGCCGATCACCACCGTTGGCCCGCGCAACCAGATCTCGCCGGTCTCGCCGCGGGGCAGCTCGACGCCGTTCTCGTCGCAGGTTTTGACGTCGATAATCGGCGATATCGTGCCGGATGCAGCCGGCTTGTATGTAAACACTTTGCCGGTGGAGTTGGCGCAGCTCGCGTTGGATTCGGTCATGCCATAACCGGCGCCGGGATAGGGCGTTTTCAGTTTTTGCTTTACCAGCGTGGCGTACTTGGGCGGGCTCGCCGCGCCGCCGCCACCGATGGAAAACAGGCTGCTGGTGTCGCGCTTGTCGAAATCCGGGTGCTCCAGCAGATCGAGAACCATTTTGGGCGCGCCGTTGATCGCCGTGATGTGGTACTGCTCGATCAGCTCCAGCGCGCGACCCGGGTCCCAGCGGTACATCATCACGATGCGTCGCCCGCCGCGCAGGGACAGCAGAAACTGTGCGTGGCAGCCGGACACATGAAACAACGGCACCGCCAGCAACGAAGTCGGCGCGTGGCCGGCACTCATCATTGCGCTGACCACATCGCTGTTCACCATGCCTGCACAGGCGGCGTGAAATTCGAAATTGACCAGCGCCTGGACGATGCTGCGGTTGCTGCTGAGCGCGCCCTTGGCTTTGCCCGTGGTGCCGGAGGTGTACATGATCATTGCCGGGTCTTCGGCGCCTACCTCAAAGCCGGCCTTGCTGTCAGGTGTGGAGCCCGCGAGGAAATCCTCGAGGGTGATGGCCCCGCCGGGAAGCGGATGATCGTTCTCGCGGCGCACCAATACCGCCTTGACGCCCAGCGTTTGCAGGTCTTCGGCGATATGGTCCAGCCGCTGCTGGTCGCAGAACACCAGTCTGGCGCCGCTGTCCGACAGGCCGTGCTGCAGTTCCTCGCGCCGTCCCCAGCTGTTCAGCGGCACGACCACTGCGCCCAGGGAGACGATGCCGGCATAGGCGGTCATCCACTCGGGGAAGTTGCGCATGGCGATCGCCACGCGGTCGCCTTTCTTGATGGCGTAGCGGCGGGCCAGCTGCGCGGTGATGCGGTCGGCCTGGTCGTAGAAGCGATCGAAGGACCAGTGTTCGCTTTCGTAGATCAGAAATTCGCGCTCGCCGTATTGGCGGCCCATATCCATTGCTTCGCGCAGGGTGGCCGGAGCTTTGGCATAAAGCCGGTAAGGGATGCCGTCGATGGTGCGCTCGACAAGCTCGAAGGGCGCGCCCGGGCCGGTGAGTTGCTGGGTGGCGGTCTGTAACTGGGCCACGATGTCGCTCATGGGCAGGCTCTCCACACTGGTTATAAGAAAGGCAGCGGGCGATTATACGGTCACGATACGGGCGCAGCATTGACTTATTCGGCCACGGTCCGCTGGTCAATCATGGTGAACTCGCGGCGTTCACACGCGTTGCGGGCTCGCCAGACGCACTTCCCGGCAGTAGTCTGCTCAAGGCTTTTGTATCCTTATCCGAGGACCTTACATGAACAATCAGGAAATCGCCGATCGTTTCGCCATCAATGACCTGCTGATTGACTACTGCACAGCGGTGGACAGCAAGAACTTCGACGCGTTCGACACCGTGTTTACCGAAGACGCCTTCATCGATTACACCGCTATGGGCGGCCCCAAGGGCAGCCGCGCGGAAATCAAGGCCTACCTGACGAAAGTCATGCCGACGTTTCCGGGCTTCCAGCATATGATCGGCAATTCGCGGGTGTGGCTGGAAGGCGATACGGCGCGGGCACGCACCATCTGCCACAACCCCATGGTGATTAACTTGCCGGAAGGCGGGACCCAGGTGGCGTTCTACGGCCTGTGGTATGTCGACAAACTGGTGCGCACCGCCCAGGGCTGGCGCATCAAGGAGCGCGTCGAGGAATACGCCTACGACCACAATGTGCCCGCCCACTTCAAGGCCCACAGCTGACGGCTCGCCGTTGACGACAGAGCCTTTGCTGACGGTGTGAAGATCGCCCGATGTCCGTGCGCGGGCAGCCTGAACGCCGCTGGGTGCAGGCCCGGGTACCGGTTCGCAGCAGGAGCAGTCATGTCCGAAAATGCCAAACGCGTTAGCCCGTTCACCGACGAGTTGGGGGTGCAGCTGACGACCATGGAGGGTGGTGTCGCGCGCATGTATCTCGATATCGCCCGGCGCCATCTGAACAGCGGCGGTGTGGTGCACGGCGGGGTGCTGATGGCGCTGGCGGATTGCGTTGCCGGCGCGGCGGCCTTCAGCGTGCTGGAGGCCGGCAAGGCGGCGGTGACCACCGACGCCCACGTGACCTGCCTGCGGGGCGTGGGCAGCGGCCGGATAGAGGCCGAGGCGGAAGTCCTGCACCGCGGTGGACGCTTTCTGCACGTGCGCCTCAGCGAGCGCGTCGAGGGGCGGCTGATCGCCAGCGGTTCCATTTCCTTTATGGTGGTGGAAGCCCGGGGGCACTGATTGCGCTAGCATGTGCGGTTCCCCGACAGACGAGTTTTGCTATGCGCATTATCACCATCAATACCAATGGCATCCGCTCAGCCCAGCGCAAGGGCTTCTTTGAGTGGCTGGCGACACAGGATGCGGATATCGTCTGCGTCCAGGAAACCAAGGCGCAGATTCACCAGCTGACTGCCCCGGTGTTTTTCCCCGAGGGCTACCACTGCCACTACTACGACGCCGAGCGCAAAGGCTACAGCGGCACCGCCATGTATCTGCGCCATGAACCCGAGGCGCTGCACTTGGGGCTGGGCTGGGATCCGGCAGACAGCGAGGGCCGGGTGATACGGGCCGACTATAAGGATTTGAGCGTGGTCTGCCTCTATCTCCCCTCGGGCTCTTCCGGCGACGCGGCCCAGGCCAAGAAATACGACTTTATGGACAGCTTTTTCGAGGCCTTGCGGGCTCTGCGCGCGGAGCAGCGCGAAGTTATCGTCTGCGCCGACTGGAATATCGCTCACCAGCCCATTGACCTGAAAAACTGGCGCAGCAACCAGAAGAACTCCGGCTTTCTGCCCGACGAGCGCGCCTGGCTGGATCGGGTGTACGACGAGTTGGGCTATATCGATGCCTTTCGCCTGATCAACCAGGAGCCCGAGCAGTACACCTGGTGGTCCAACCGTGGCCAGGCCTGGGCCAAGAACGTGGGGTGGCGGCTGGACTACCAGCTCATTACCCCGGGGCTCAGGGAGGCCGTGAAGGCAGCGTCGATCTTTAAGGAAGAGCGCTTTTCCGACCATGCGCCGCTGATCATGGACTACGACTGGCCACTGCCCTGAGCGCGCGTTGCCGGGCCTGGCGATTGCCGCTAGAGTAGCGCTCCCGGCGTGCAGGCCACGCCTGATCTACCCCAACCCATCACGACACAGGATCTCTGCATGCTGCCATTTATCAGCTCCGCCCATGCCCAGGCCGCAGGCCCCGCCGCCGGCGGCGGTGGCGAACTGTTCCAGATCGCTTTCCTGATCGGCCTGTTTGCGCTGTTCTATTTCATTGCCATTCGCCCTCAGCGCAAGCGCCAGAAGGAGCATGCGGAAATGGTGGCGGGGCTGGCCAGGAACGATGAGGTGGTCACCAACGGCGGCATGCTGGGCAAGGTGACCAAGGTCGAGGACAACTTTGTCGTGCTGCAGGTCGCCGACAACGTCGAGCTCAAGTTCCAGAAAGTCGCCGTGCACGCGGTGCTGCCCAAGGGCACCCTGAAGTCGCTCTGAGTCATGGCGCCGGCCTATCCCGAGCGCCTGTCACTGGCGCACACGCCCACGCCGCTGCAGCCACTGGACCGCCTCAGCCGCGAGCTGGGCGGTCCGCGCATCTGGCTCAAGCGCGATGACCTGACCGGCGCGACCCTCACCGGCAACAAGATCCGCAAACTGGAGTTCAGTCTCGCCCAGGCCCTTGCCGAGGGCTGTGACGCGGTGATCACCTGCGGCGGGCTGCAGTCCAACCACTGCCGCGCGACTGCCTTGCTGTGCGCCCAGCTGGGCCTGCGCTGCCACCTGATCCTGCGCGGCAAGCCCGACGGCCCGGCGGATGGCAACCTGCTGCTGGACCAGCTGGCGGGCGCCAGCATCAGTTACCGGGAGCCGGCGGAGTACCGCCAGCGCCTGCCTGAACTCTTCGACGAAACACAGCAGTGGTATGCCCGCCAGGGGTTGCGGGCGTTCGCGATTCCGACCGGCGCCAGCGACGGCATCGGCGTGTGGGGTTATGTCGCCGCCAGCGAAGAGCTGGGCCGGGACTTCGCCGCCCAGGGCATCAGCCCGGCGCATATTCTGTGCGCCACCGGCTCGGGGGGCACCCAGGCGGGGCTGGTGGCAGGCAACCAGCTGTTTGATCTGGGGGCCCAGGTCTGGGGTGTCAATGTCTGCGACGATGAAGCCTGGTTCCAGCGCAAGGTGCGCGAGGACCTGGTGGACTGGAATACGCGCTACAGCCTGCAGCTGCCGGTTGAAGACTGGCCGATCGGGGTGATCGACGGCTATGTGGGTCCCGGTTACGGCCGCGCCGACCGCGCGGTGTTCGACACCATCCGGCGACTGGCCGAACGGGAGGGCGTGGTGCTGGACCCGGTGTACACCGGCAAGGCCATGCGCGGGCTGATCGACCAGCTGCGCCAGGGGCGCTTCAGAGGCGCGGACGATATTGTATTTATCCACACGGGCGGCGTGTTCGGCCTGTTTCCCCAGCGCCTGGAACTGGCGTTGTAGCGCCCGGGTGGCTGCGGCAATCCCTGCAGTGCCACAAGCCGTAACACAACGCATAACGCATAACGCGCAACGAAAAGAACGATAAAAAAACGGGACGATCCAAATGGGGTTTGAGCAGTGGGTAGGCGCAGTCAATGGCGTGGTTTGGGGGCCCGGCATGCTGCTGCTGTTGCTGGGCACCGGCATCTACCTGAGCCTGGGCCTGCGCTTTGTCACCCTCCGCAATATCCCGCTGGGTTTTCGCCTGTTGCTGCGCAGCCGGCGCAGCGAGGACGAAGGCGATATACCGGCCTTCAATGCCCTGATGACCGCGCTGTCCGCCACCGTCGGCACCGGCAATATTGTGGGCGTCGCTACCGCCATCACCTTGGGGGGGCCGGGCGCGCTGTTCTGGATGTGGTGCACGGCGCTGGTGGGCATGGCCACCAAATATGCCGAGGCCGTGTGCGCCGTGCGTTTTCGCGAGCGCGATGCCAGGGGCAATTATGCCGGCGGCCCCATGTACTACATCCAGAACGGCCTGGGGCCGCGCTGGCGCTGGCTGGCCGTGGCGTTCGCCGGTTTTGGCACGTTGGCGGGCTTCGGCATCGGCAATACGGTGCAGGCCAACTCCATCGCCGATGCGGTGGAAACCAGCCTGGGACTCGCCCCGGCATGGACCGCAGTGATCATTGCGGTACTGGTGGGCGCGGTGATACTGGGCGGCATCACCCGCATCGGCAAGGTAGCGGGTGTGCTGGTGCCGTTTATGGCGCTGGGCTATCTGCTTATGGGCCTGACGGTTATCGCCCTCGATTACCAGCGCCTGCCGATGGTGTTCGGCTTGGTGCTGGACGGCGCCTTCAGCGGCACCGCAGCCAGCGGCGGTTTTGCCGGCGCGGCGGT
>JAVEVZ010000348.1:0-3027 GCA_034004805.1 Spongiibacteraceae bacterium
GCTACGGCACCAGCGGCCAGGCCGCCGAACAGTACGTTGGTCAGCGAGCGGTTCAGGGCCTTGCACATGATCTGGGTCAGGATGAGGCCCGAGGCGCCGCCCAGCGAGCCGGTGCTGATCAGCGCGCTGTTGCCCATGACGAAACCCGCGGCCGACGCCGCGATGCCCGAATAGGAGTTCAGCAGTGCGATAACCACTGGCATATCCGCACCGCCTATCGGCAGCACCAGGAGCAGGCCCAGCACGGCAGCGGCCAACGCCATCGCCCAGAACACGCCGGTGGCGCCGGGATTTATCACCAGGTAGATCACCGCGCCGACGCTGAGTGCCAGCATCAGGGCGCTGACCGCCTGCATGCCCTTGAAGCCCATCGGCTGGCCGCTGACCAGCTCCTGCAACTTGGCGAAGGCCACCAGCGACCCCGTTACGGTCACCGCACCGATGATCACCGCCAGGCCGATGGCGACCATGATTACGATGTCCATGCTGGAACTCGCGGCAGGGTTGCTGGCCAGTTGGGTCAGGGCCTGGGCCACGCTGGGTGCGCCGTGGGTGTTCTTCAGATACTCCGCTGCGGCCACTGCCAGGGACGCACCGCCACCAAAGCCGTTGAGCAGTGCGATCAGCTGCGGCATGGCGGTCATCTGGATCTTGACCGCCAACAGGGCTCCGATGATGGTCCCGGCGATGACGCCGGCGATGATCCATTCAAAGCTGATGATCTCGTTGTTGAGCAGCGTGACCAGCACCGCCAGCAACATGCCGCTGGCGGAGAGGATATTGCCGCGCACAGCGGTTTTGGGTTTGGTCAGCCCCTTGATACCCATGATGAACAGGGCAGCGGCGATGACGTAGGCGATTTCAATCAGATTGGGATTCATCGGTTACTTCCTCTTGAACATCGCCAGCATGCGGTTGGTGACCATAAAGCCACCGACCACATTAATTGTCGCTAGGGTCACGGCGATAAAGCCGAGGACATTGACCGCAGTGGCGTCACCGTGACCTGCGGCCAGCAGCGCGCCCACCAGGGTGATCCCGGAGATGGCGTTGGTGCCCGACATCAGGGGGGTGTGCAGTGTGGCCGGAACCTTGGTGATCAATTCAAAACCAAGAAACACGGCGAGAACGAACAGCGTCAGCTGAATGACGAACATGTCCATGGTGACTCTCCTCAGGGGGCGGCGTTGGCGGCGGGCATGCCCAGCAGCTCGCGCATGCGTGTGTGGGGGATTTCGCCGGCGTGGGCAATGACGGTACCGACAGTGATTTCGTCTTCGAAATCCAATACCAGCGCGCCGTCCTTGTCCACCAGATGGGCCAGGGTGTTTTCAATATTCTTGCCGTACATCTGGCTGGCGTGGTGTGGCACCGTGGCGGGCACGTTGGCCGGGCCGATAATGGTGACACCGTTGACCTCGACGCTCTTGCCCAGTTCGGACAGCTCGCAGTTGCCGCCGCGCTCGACGGCCAGGTCGATGATCACGGCGCCGCGCTTCATCTGGGCCACGTGTTCGGCGGTCACCAGGATCGGCGACTTGCTGCCGGGCACCGCGGCGGTGGTGATCACCACGTCCTGCTGGGCCAGCACCTCGCCCATCAGCTCGCGCTGGCGCTTGAGGAAGTCATCGCTCTGGGCCTTGGCGTAGCCGCCCTGGCCCTCGGCCTCATCGGTCTTGAGGTCCAGCTCAATGGGCTTGGCGCCCACCGACAGTATCTGCTCACGGGCCGCGGGCCGCACGTCGTAGGCTTCCACCACGGCGCCCAGGCGCTTGGCCGTGGCGCAGGCCTGCAGGCCCGCGACGCCGACGCCCATGATAAACACTCGCGCCGGGCTGAGGGTGCCCGCAGCGGTCATGCTCATGGGGAACATGCGCGGCGAAGCGCCGGCGGCGATCAGCACGGCCTTGTAGCCGGCGACCATCGCCATCGAGGAGAGCACGTCCATACTCTGGGCCCGGGTAATGCGTGGAATCAGTTCCATGGCGACGCCGGTGACCCCGTGCTCGGCCAGCACTTTGGCAAAGCCGGGATTGCCCAGGGGATCCATCATGCCCACCAGCAGTTGCCCCTTGCGCAACAGCGCGAGATCGCTCTCGCCGTTGCTGCGGTTGGCGCCGGCAGTCTGTACCTGCACGATGATGTCGGCCTTGGCGAATACTGCGCTGCGCTCACTCTCTACCGTCGCGCCGGCATCCTGATAGGCCTGGTCTGTATGGCCGGCGGCAAGGCCGGCACCCGTCTCGACCAGGACCTGGCGGCCACGCTTGGTCAGCGCTGCCACATTGGCAGGTATGAGTGCTACCTGCTGCTCCCCTGGACAGATTTCCTTTGGAATACCGATGATCACGGTGCTCTCCCTTAAAAAATGAATGGGTCCAGCCTGTGCCGGCCGTTGCCAGTAACCCCTCGACACGCCGTTTCCCAGCCCGCGTAGCGCCGCTGCGGGTCCCGGTTATCACTTGCACCCTGGTTTGCCGCGCGGACTGCAGGTACATGTCGCGGCCAGGCGTGACGGCGTCAACGTCAACGAGGGGGCGTACTCTACTGCGTCACGGGAGAAACAGGCAATTACAATGACGCTCATCAAGGGGGCGCGGGATAAAGACAGTTTAATATTCTGGACTCAAAAACGCCCGGGTCCAACCGAAAAATTACTTGCAAAACAGAAGCTTGTCTGAAGTTGGCGGCGTTGTCGGGCAATCCGGCGATGGAGTATTTGAGGGATATTGGCCGGACTGCCGATTGGCCGCCGGTGGCAGTCGGCGCCCGGAGTGCCGGGCGCCCACAGGGTTTACGCGAAGTTCTTGTTCACAAAGTCCCAGTTCACGAGGTTCCAGAACGCCTCGATGTACTTGGGCCGCGCGTTGCGGTAGTCGATGTAGTAGGCGTGCTCCCATACGTCGATGGTCAGCAGCGGCGTCTTGCCTTCGGTCAGCGGGCAGCCTGCGGCGCCCATATTGACGATCTCCACGCTGCCGTCGGCGTTCTTCACCAGCCAGGTCCAGCCGGAGCCGAAATTGCCCG
>JAVEVZ010000349.1:0-3000 GCA_034004805.1 Spongiibacteraceae bacterium
CCGCCGATTGCAGCAGCGCGACGAATTCCTCAATGGTGCGCGTGGAATGGCCGATGGTGTAGAAGGGCAGCAGCATGTGGCTCCCTAGTGCGATGACTTTTTCTTCAGCGCGCTGCCCTTGTGCGCCGCGATATGGTCGGTCTTGTCGCTTTTGATTTAGTACTGGGGATCATCGGCGGACGCGCGTCGGGTGTGTCCCTTGTAGTCGAAGTCCTGCTTGTGAACCTTGATAATAGTGCCGCTCACATGCCCGGCCTCGGAGTTCCAGGTCACGTGATCGCCAACCTTGAATGTCTGTCCCATCGCGATTGCCTCCTGACTACCCTGACGCTATAGCCAACGGGCTGCAGCGGCTGCAGGTTCCGCTGCGGGTACTCAATCGGGCGCGTATCGGAATAAACGCGCATGCTGGCACCGTCAGCGGATGTCAGACTTGCGAGTAGCGAGCGCAGGCATTTTCGAAAGGTTCTTAGAGCTGCGGCCCCTGGGCCTTGGCCTGTCTTGCGGCAACCGCAGTGGCCTCCAGTCCGGCGACCCAGGCGTTGGCGGCCTGGTTGGCACGCACGGCGTTTTCGACATCCACCATCTGCGCGGTCATCTCCCTGACCAGGGCGTTGCCGATACCGAAAGGGTGATAGAACAACAGCGCCGCACATTGCGAAGGATCGGCCAGAAATTTGTCGCGGTCCTGGACGGTGATCAGCGCCGTGAGGTTGCCGCTGTCCGGCAGGCCCGCACCGCTGTGGCAGCGCACGCGGTTGCTTTGCAGCGACCATTCCAGACCGTGGCGTTCCTGGCTGGGTGCGCCGTATTTCGCGACCAGCGCAGCCTTGAGCTCGGCGGCGGTCGTCGGGTTGGGGATACCCTTCTGCTCCCGGTAAATCTGCACGACCCTGGGCTCACCGGGTGGCGGAGAAAATGTCGCTGTGACCGTGTGCGAGATTTTGGCGTAGCGGTCGAAGGCGATCAGACCGCTGATACTGCTCAGGAACGGCTCGGTGTTGAATGTCGTCAGGCCGTCCGAATACCGGTAGCTGGCCTGCTGTTGCTGCAGGTCGACGGCGGGATTGAGCTTGCGGAAGTTGGCCTCCACCTCGGCGGGGGTCATGCCCAGTCTGAAACCGATGATATCGGCGGACGGGCGCTCCGGCTCAGACCAGGCGAGCGCACTCAGCAGCAGGGCAGCAATCATCAGCACAAAAGGCTGTGCCGGCGCGGTGCGCGATACGGAAGGTATCTTTATTTTTCTCATCGCGATGGACTCTCAGTGTTGGCCAGCCAGTAGTGTTGCGTAGTGGCCGGAAACTGCACAAGCGCTTTCAATCGGCGGCTGCGCACTGAAAGGGCATAGAAAGCGAGCGCCACTACGAAAAGCAAATAACTCACAAAGCCCGATATTCTCTTCAGAGCTATTTGGGCTGCTGGGTCCGGTCCTCGCAGGCTGGAGATGCGTTCGGGGCTATTCCATTGAACCGACCGATCCCCTGGAAGGACGTCGCGCAGTTTCTGCCCGGCAGTGGAGTCTTTTGCTGGGGCGAGCGCTGTAGGATAAGCGGGGATTACCGTTCAGCAGCAGAGAGTTTCGCCATGATGCCAGTCAAGGGCCCCGACGTGCCGACGGTGGTGCGCACCGATGAGGCGCGGTTCGCCAACCTGCCCGATTATCCCTTTGCGCCCAACTACCTCGAGTTGCCGACCCGGCTGGGCGATGCCGCGCTGCGCATGCACTATGTCGACGAGGGCCCCCGCGACGCCCCGGTGGTGCTGATGGTGCACGGCGAGCCGTCCTGGTCCTACCTGTACCGCCATATGATCCCGGTGTTCGCCCGGGCCGGCCTGCGCGCCATCGCCCCGGACCTGATCGGCTTTGGCCGCTCGGACAAGCCGGTGTGGTGCCCGCATTATTCGTTTCCCAATCACATTGCCTGGCTGGAAGACCTGGTGCTGGGGCTCGACCTGCGCAATATCACCCTGGTCTGCCAGGACTGGGGCGGGCCGATAGCGCTGGCGGTGCTGGCGCGTCATCCCGGGCGCTTCCAGCGGGTGGTGGCCGCCAATACCATCCTGCACAACGCCGAGCCCACGCTGCGGGACCGCCTGACCTGGGCTGTTCACAGCGACGGGCAGGGCAACGTCGTCATTAACGCTATGCTGCTGGCCTGGCTCTGCCAGGGCAACCGCAGTGTTGAGTTTGATGCCAGCACCGCGCTGCAGGGTTCCACCGTCAGCACACTGTCCCAGGCCGTGCTGGATGCCTATGACGCCCCGTTCCCCTCAGAATGGCACAAGGCCGGCATGCGCCAGTTCGCCGCCCTGATTCCCGTCAGCCCCCACGACCCGGGTGCCGCCATCAACCACGCCACCTGGAAAGCGCTGGGCGAGTTCCGGCGGCCCTTTCTCACGCTGTTCAGCGACGGTGACCCGGCAACCCGGGGCTGGGAAGCGCTGTTCCGCGAGCGCGTGCCGGGGGCGCAGGGCCAGCCGCACCAGACGCTGGAAGGCGCCGGCCACTTCTGGCAGGAGGACAAGGGTGCCGAGGCGGCGGCGCTTATCCGTGACTGGATGCGCAAGAAAGTATAGCGGTGCCTCAATCAGGGCCGGATAGCGTCGCGAGGCGCGTGATGGCTGGTAGAATGGCTGCCATCGTCTGTTGCCCGGCGTGCCGCTGTCCGTCGTCAACACACCATCGGCCACGTCAGCCTGTGAGGGTAGCCATGAAATCTCTGTTCCGAAATGCCGCCCGCGTCGCCATCGCCCTTGTCGTTGTGCTGGGTGCCGGCTGCTCAAAAGGTGAGGTGGCGAGCGCCGCAGCGCCGGGCCCGCAAACAGCCGGGGCCGTCATTCTGGACGTCCACAAGAGCCCCACCTGCGGCTGCTGTGAAAGCTGGATCGAGCATGTCGAGGCCGATGGCTTCGAGACCGTCAGTCATCACCCGACGGACCTGGACACCCTGAAGCTCGACAACGGTATCGCGCGGAATTACCAGTCCTGCCATACCG
>JAVEVZ010000350.1:0-2998 GCA_034004805.1 Spongiibacteraceae bacterium
GTCGCGGGCGTCTGCGGGCGCACTGCCGCCCTGCATAGACATGTCGCCATGATCGGTCTGTGCCCTGGAGGTAGTCGAGTAAAGGGCGATCACAGCTGCCATTGCCCCGGCCAGATATTTTGCGGTTTGCATGGGCTGGCCGCCGTTCATGACACCACCACTTCGCGAAACATGCCGGCATCCATATGGAAGAGCAGGTGGCAATGCCAGGCCCAGCGCCCCAGGTCGTGGGGCGTGGTGAGAAAGCTGATGCGCTGCGCCGGCTGAACCGGGATGGTATGGCGGCGGACCCGGAGCTCACCGTGGTCTGTTTCGAGGTCGCTCCACATGCCGTGCAGGTGCATCGGATGCGTCATCATGGTGTCGTTGTGCAGAATGATTCTGACGCGCTCGCCATGGCGCAACGACACCGGCGTGCTGCTGCCGAACTCCAGCCCGTCAAATGACCAGCTGTAGCGCGCCATATTGCCGGTGAGGTGAAACTCGAGCTCCCGTGCGGGCGGGCGGTGATCATCCAGCACACCGTCCAGCGATCTCAAATCCGCCAGAGTCAGGACCCGGCGACCGTTGTTGCGCAGTCCGATGCCCGGGTCGTCGAGGTTGGTGCGAGGCGTGTCCACACGCATATCCACCGACGCCCCGTATTCACTGCGCGCGTGACTGACGGCGCCAGACGGTCTGGCCAATGGGTGCTGCGCGTCGATCGGGGCGGCATGGCCAGGGTGGGCAGGATCTTGCTGATTGGGCCCGTGATGGCCCATATCGCCCATCATGTCCTCCATGGTCAGCCACTGCACGGCATCGAGAGCGGGCACCGGCGCGCTCAGGCCCTCCTGCACGGTCAGGGTGCCGCGGGCGTAACCGCTGCGTTCGATGCTCTGGGCAAAAATGGTATGGGCGTCGTCGCTGGGCTCGACCACAACGTCGCAGGTTTCTCCCGGACCGAAACGAAATTCATCCACGGAAACCGGTTCCACATCCTGGCCGTCGACCTGCACCACGGTCAGTTTCAGCCCGGGAATGCGCACATCGTAAAAGGTGTTGCTGGCGGCGTTGATAAAGCGCAGGCGGATGCGCTCGCCGCGGCTGAATATCCCGCTCCAGTTGCCCGCCGGTGTGGTGCCGTTCATCAGGTAGGTCAGCGTTGCCGCGGACAGATCGTTGAGATCCGTGGGGCTCATACGCATCTGATTCCACATCTGGCGTTTTTCCAGGGCCGCCTGAAAGCCCATGTGTGACACATCGCGGGTGAAATCAAAAAAGGTGGGTTGGTTGAAGTTGTAGATATCGCTTTGCACCTTCAGCTTGCGGAAGACGTGCATGGGCTCGTCGTCAGTCCAGTCCGACAACTGCACCACGTAATCCCGGTCGACGCGATGCCGTTCGCCCGCGCGCGGTTCGATGATCAGGGCGCCGTACATACCGGTCATTTCCTGAAAGCCGGAATGGCTGTGATACCAGTAGGTGCCGCTCTGTCGCAGGGTAAAGTGATAGGTAAACGTTTCTCCGGGCGCAATACCATTGAAACTGAGCCCCGGTACGCCATCCATCTGGTAGGGCAGTAGGATGCCGTGCCAGTGGATGGAGGTCGTCACCGGCAGGCGGTTAGTGACCCGGATAGTGACCGCGTCGCCTTCGCGCAGGCGCAGGGTTGGCGCAGGGATGGAGCCGTTGATAGTGGTGGCCATGCGTGTGATGCCGGTGAAATTGACTGGCGTTTCGGCAATGACCAGATCGATATGGCTGCCGCTCAGTACCGGCGCCGAACTTGGCACTGTGTCGGGGCCGGTTGCCGCGCGGAGCAGGCCGGACGTGCCGGCCAGCACGCCGCCGGCCGCCAGTCCCTGTACAAAGCGGCGGCGATTGAGGCGTGCCTGCTGCACCTGTCCGGGGGGCCACTGGATCACGTGTTTGTCTCCTGATAGAGCGTGCGCGGTTGGGGCTTATCCTGCTGCGCGGTCACTGTCAGCCCCATGACCCGCCGATGACAAAGCTGTAATCTTGCCGTCATCCTGTTGTGGGCAAGCGCTCCCTAAGCTGCTTCGAGAGGTTGGGCAGGAGCGCGCGGAGTGAAGGATTTATGCGGATTCTGGTGGTCGAAGACGAACGCAAGACCGGCGACTACCTGCGTCAGGGCCTGACCGAGGCGGGTTTTCTGGTCACGCTGGCGCGCAACGGTCTCGATGGCCACCACCTGGCCATGACCGAATCCTTTGACCTGCTGGTGCTGGACGTCATGCTGCCGGATGTGGACGGCTGGCGCATCGTGAAGGGGCTGCGCGATGCTGACCGGCAGATGCCGGTGTTGTTTCTCACCGCCCGCGACAGTGTCGACGATCGCGTCAAGGGGCTTGAGCTGGGCGCCGACGATTACCTGGTCAAACCCTTCGCCTTCGCCGAGCTGCTGGCGCGTGTTCGGACCCTGCTGCGCCGCGGCGCCGCACCTGCGCTTACGGACCAGATCAGAATCGCCGATCTTGCGGTGGATCTGCCGCGTCGCCGGGTCACCCGCGGCGACCGCAAAATCAATCTCAGCAACAAGGAATTCAGCCTGCTGGAGTTACTGGCGCGCCGGCGGGGAGAAGTGCTGCCGCGCTCACTGATTGCCTCCCAGGTCTGGGACATGAACTTCGACTCCGACACCAATGTGATCGATGTGGCGATCCGCCGTCTGCGAGCAAAGATCGATGACGACTTTCCCGTGAAGCTGATCCATACCGTGCGGGGCATGGGCTATAAGCTGGAGCTGGAAGACGACAATGGGGGCTAGTCGCGGCGACAGCCGCCCGCTGTCACTGACCGCGCGGGTGATGCTCTTCGTCGGCCTCGCGATCGGTGTCAGTCTGCTGATGATCGGGCACCTGGTGCACAGTGCGGTGGAGCGCCATTTCGTCGAGCAGGTCGCCGACGAACTGGCGGTGATTGCCAGGGCCGTCGCGCGCCGGTTGCACGGCGCTGATCACGACAGCGCGCGCCTGAAGGACATGCTGTCGCGCGC
>JAVEVZ010000042.1:0-13851 GCA_034004805.1 Spongiibacteraceae bacterium
GACCTATGGCTACAAAGTGTTTGTGTTGCAGATGGGCGCTTTCGGCGCACTGAAATGTGCCGAGCAAATCCGCACGGATCTCGCGTTTACGCAGCTGCCGGTGCGCATTCTGTCGGCCTGGAGCGGGCTGGCCATGGGCTTCTTCGGCACCAGCCACCACGCCCTGGAGGATATCGCCATCACCCGCGCGATTCCCGGCCTGACGGTGCTGGCACCGGCGGATGACAACGCGGCCACGGCCATGCTGGCGGCGTCGGAACAGGTGAACGGCCCGGTGTTTATTCGCCTCACCGACGCCAACGTCAACCCGGTGTACGATGAGCCGCCGGCGATTGTTATCGGCCGCTTTGGCCGGGTGCGCGAGGGCAGCGACGGCACCATTATCGGCACCGGCCTGGGCGCGCAACTGGCCGTGGGCGCTGCGGATCTGCTGGCGAAGGAAGGCCTGTCCATCCGGGTGCTGGACGCCTACAGCCTGAAGCCGCTGGACGAGGCCGCCATTGTCGAGGCGGGCCGGGACACCGGCGCTATCCTGACGGTGGAGGAGCATCTGGTGACCGGTGGTCTGGGCAGCGCCGTGGGTGAAGTGCTGGCGCGCAACGCCCTGGCGGTCCGCTTCGCGATTCACGGCCTGCCGGACGAGACCCTCACCGTGGGCATGCCCGATGAGCTGTACCGGCACTACGGGTTGACGATCGAGGAGACGGCGCGGCGGATGAGGACGCTGGTGGCGGCGCGCGGATAGTCGGAGGCGCGTCAGAACCAGCGGTTGCGCAGTGCTGGCCTGTCCCGACGATGGGACAGGCCAGTGTTTTTATCAGCCGAAGCGGGGCGAGTTGGTGCGGGCGGATACGCCGCCGTCCACGGAGAGCACCGCGCCGTTGATATAGGACGCCTGATCGGAGACCAGGAAGCGGATGGCGTTGGCGATCTCTTCGGGCTCGCCCAGGCGCCCCGGTACGATCTGCTGGGCCCAGGCGTCGACACCACCGGGCGAGCCCTTCGCAGCGGCCAGCATCGGCGGCGTGGCGATCGGGCCGGGCAGAATCACATTGCAGCGAATTCCCTCCCGGGCGTTTTCCACCGCCGTGGTGCGTGTCAGGTTGACCAGTGCCGCCTTGGCGGCGCCATAGGCTCCCAGACCTTCCTCGCCAGCCAGGGCCGCACCCGAGGCGATATTGACGATGGCGCCCCGCGCCGGCCCCGGGTTGTTGCGCATGGCGTGTATGGCACTGCGCACGCCGTAGAAGGCGCCGTTGAGAGTGACGCGGAATCCCCGGTCCCCGTCCTCATTGCAGCAGTCCGCTAGCGGGCCCCACAGGGAAAGTGCGGCGTTGTTGACCCCGATATGCAGGGCGCCATGGGTCTCGCGGGCCAGGGTGGTGAGCCGCTCGGCGGTGTCCTCGGCACCGATATCGGCGGCCAGGATCACGGCGTGGTCCGGAAACGCCAGGCTGTCGCGGGTGGCCTGCAGGGGCTCTGCATTGATGTCGTTGAGTACCAGCCGACAGCCTTCCTGGCTCAGTTGTTGTGCGCAGACGCGCCCGATACCGCTGCCGGCACCGGTGATGACCGCGATCCGGCCTTTCAAATCATCGTACATATGACCTCCTGGCCCTTGATGGATTAACTTTTATGGGCGGGACCATGATGCCGCGTGGATTTTCGCGGGGCATCATGCATATTCATGATGCCCGTCCGCAGGCCTGCGGCCGGCTCCCGGTCACGCCGCGGTTTTTGCCGGACTACAGCCCGTAAATAGTCCGGATCACCAGGCTGACCAGGGACGACTGCTGGGAGACCCCAACTTTCCTGAACGTGCTGTAGAGATGGCTCCGGGCCGTGTTCTTGCTGATGCCAAGATCGCCGGCGAATTCGTCCAGCGTGCCGCCGTTGGCCAGCGCGATCACCAGCCGCGCTTCCTGGAAAGTGAGTCCGAACGCGTCCATGACCAGTTGGGTCTGGTCGATCTGGCGCAGTTCCGGATCACTCAGGTACAGGGCGATATGGTGGGTATCGTCGAGGCGGTCCTGCAGAGGCAGTTGCCGCATGGTGAGAAACAGGGGTGATTGGCCCCCCGGTCGCTCTATGGGGATGACCGTGGGCACGCTGCGTTTCTGGTCGGACAGCAGATTTATCAGCACCTGTTGGAGCTGCTGGTTGTCCTGGTGACGCATCAGTCGCAGCTTGCCCCCGACCCGTGCGATGCCGCTGTTGTTCTTGAGCAGCTGGTTCGCGACGCTGTTCAGATAGACCACGTCCAGGTCCGCATTGAGGATCACGGTGCCCAGAGCCAGACTGGAAAAGACCTGCTCGTACAGGTTGTGCTCCCGCGCGAGGCTGTGGTTGTTGTCGAGCCAGACCACGAGTTCCCGGAACTGGGGTTTCAGCAGTTCGAGAACCGCGCGCTCCCGGGCGCCGAAGTCGGGCTCGCCGGGCCCGCGTATCAGGCGCAGGAACAGCGCCACCTTGCCGTCCCGGTGCATGTCGAAGCCCATCACCTGCTCCTGCCGGAAGGGCTTCATAAACGTCTGATAGTAGGTCGTCTTGCGCAGCTGCTCGCGGGTGATCAGGTCGTCCAGGGCAACGGTCTCGCCGTCCGGCAGATCGACAAGCGGCGCCAGTGCCGAGTACTTGTTGGCGAAGTTCATCAGGTCCTGCGGTGAGTAGTGCGCGCCCCCCACATAGGCGATGCCGGCATCGCCAGGCGTTGGCAGGCGCAGCCCGATAACGGTCAGGCAGGGCTTGCAGACCTCGCGCAGCTCGGCGAGAAAGTCCTCCCAGGGATTGCTCTGGAAGCATCCCCGGTACAAGGCTGCGACCAGCGATGCGTATTGCTCGAGTGACAGCGGGTCCGCGCCGGGAGAGATTGGCTGTTTGTCGGACGGGTGCTGCATGATCCAGGTCTGCATTGGGTGGCGGCCGGCTCGGCCATCGCCGCGGTGTGCGGGGACCGGTCAGGCTGCGGATGTTAGCAGGAAACTGCCGCCAGAGCCTGGCTGTCATCGCGGCTGCCGGAGGCAGCGAATCCTGCAAATGCATGATGTGGACAGCAGTGGTTCCCGCTAAGGTCGGGAAAACCAACAAGGAACCGATGCGATGGATTCTGGAGCGCTGCGCAAGTCTGTGCCGAAGGTGCTGAGCCTGTTGCTGCTGGCGGTGGGGCTCTGGCTCGCCGCGGGTGGCGCGTGGCTCGCGGGTCTGGGGGGCTCTCTGTACTACCTGCTGTCGGGGCTTGTCACGCTGGCGGTGGCGGTACTGGTGTGGCGGGGACGCCTGCTGGGGCTGTGGTTATACCTGGGGCTGGCGGTGGCCACGCTGCTGTGGGCGCTCGCTGAGACTCAGTTTGAGTTCTGGTTGCTGTTGCCCAGGCTGGGCATGCCGCTGGGGCTGACGATCCTGCTGTTGCTGGCCCTGTGGCCCCATGCGCGGTCGACTGCCGCTGACTCAAGCGTTTTGTGGGCAGGGGGTATCGTGGCCGGCGCGCTGCTCGCTGCGCTGGCACTGGCGTTGGTCGGCAGCGGCGCGCCGGTTGTCGCACCCGGAGCAGGGCCCTCCCGGCCCGCGATTGCCGACACCGGCGGTGCCAACGACACCGACGATGCCAGCCAGTGGCGCGATTATGGCCGCACCAAAACGGGCACGCGCTATGTGCCGGCCGACCGGATTACTCGCGACAACGTGCAGCAACTGGCACTCGCCTGGCACTACCGGACGGGGGATCTGCCGGAGGCGTATCCGGAGCAGCACCATGCCTACAGTTTCCAGGCCACACCGCTCAAGGTGGATGACAGCCTGTACTTCTGCTCGCCGCGCAATATCGTTATCGCACTGGAGGCGGAGACAGGACAGGAACGCTGGCGCCACGACCCGGGCATCGACGCCAGCGGCATCCATATGCTGGCCTGCCGGGGTGTGTCCTACCACGAAAGCGTCGGCACCGATGCGGCCTGCCCCCGCCGCATTCTGGTCGCCACCCTGGACGCCCGCCTGATTGCCCTGGATGCGGAGACGGGCGCCCTTTGCCCGGACTTCGGCAGCGGCGGCGAAGTCTCGCTGCTGGAGGGGCTTGGGGAGGTCAAGCCGGGCTACTACCTGGTGTCCTCGCCGCCGGCCATCGTCGGCAATGTGGCGGTGGTCGGCGGCTTCGTGCTGGACAATATGTCGGTGGACGAGCCGCCGGGGGTGGTGCGGGGTTACGACGTCACCAACGGGCGCCAGCTGTGGGCCTGGGATACCGGGCGCCCGGACGAAGCGGGGCCCTGGCAGCCGGGCGAGCCTTACAGCCGCAGCTCGCCCAACGCCTGGAGTCTGTTCAGTGCCGACGAGGCCCTGGGGCTGGTCTATATCCCCACCGGCAACGCCACGCCCGACTATTTTGGCGGTCATCGCAGCGAGGCCCAGGGCCGCTACGCCAGCTCGGTAGTGGCGCTGGAGGCGAAGACCGGCGCCGTGCGCTGGGCATTCCAGACCGTGCATCACGACCTCTGGGACTATGACGTGGCCTCCCAGCCAGTGCTGGTCGACCTTCCCATCGACGGCGAAACGGTACCGGCGCTTATCCAGCCCACCAAGCACGGCGAGATCTTCCTGCTGGATCGCCGCACAGGCGAGCCGCTGGCGGCCGTCGAGGAGCAGCCGGCGCCCCGCGGCGCGGTGCCCGGCGAGCACTACGCTCCCACCCAGCCCGCGTCGGTGGGCATGCCCAGTCTTACCCCGCCGCCAATGACCGAAAGGGACATGTGGGGCGCGACGATGCTGGACCAGCTCTGGTGCCGCATCGCGTTTCGGCAGCTGCGCTATGAAGGCAAATTCACACCGCCGGGACTGGACCGCAGCCTGTCCTGGCCGGGCAACAACGGCGTCATGAACTGGGGCAGCGTGTCGGTGGATGAATCGCGCCGGCTGATGGCGGTCAGTTCCTCCTACATGCCGCTGCTGGTGCAGTTGCTGCCCCGGGATCAGGCGCCGCCCGGGGAGCAGATCAGCTTTGACAAACGCGGTGCGCCGATCTCGCCGCAGCTGGGCACGCCCTACGCGGTCAGCACCGAGCGCCCGTTTATGTCACCGCTGGGGGTGCCCTGCAATGCGCCGCCCTGGGGGCGCCTGTCGGTGATCGACCTGGACAGCCGCGAGCTGCTCTGGCAGCGGCCGCTGGGGACCACGCAGGATGTGGCACCACTGGGCATTGCGATGCCCGGGGCGTTTACCCAGGGGGGCGCAGTGGTCACCCGCAGCGGACTGGTGTTTATAGCCGCGGCTCAGGATGACTACCTGCGCGCGTTTGATATCGAAACGGGACAGGAGCTGTGGAAAGGCCGTCTGCCGGCGGGTGGCCAAGCCACGCCCATGAGTTTTGTATCGGCCAAGAACGGCAGGCAGTATGTGGTGATCGCCGCTGGCGGCCACCAGTACATGCAAACCACTATCGGAGATCATGTGCTTGCCTTCAGTCTGCCGGACTGAAGGCAAGCGCAAGGCGGATGCCGCCGGCTGGCGCCGGCGCAGGACCGGGGTCAGCGGTCGAAGTCGACCTTGGTGACCACATCCGGATTGCGTTGCTGTGCAATCTCGGCGGTGCGCTGCTCCAGCATCGGCATAAAACCGGTGTCGGGGATCAGCCAGAACTGGCCGGCGTCGATACCTTTGAACACCTGTACCGCGAATTCGTCGGGTGACGGGCCCGCCGCCACGTTGCCGGCAACCAGGTCGTGGAACTGCTGCTCGGCCTCGCCCAGCTCGACCTTCTGATCCGCGGGCCGCAGCCGGTCCGAGTGCCAGATACTGGTGGCAACTTCCGCCGGACACAGCACCGAGGCGGTTACTTCGCCGGGCTCCTGCGCCAACTCCTTGTAGAGACTTTCCGTCAGCACCACCACCGCATGCTTGGTGGTCTGGTAGGGGCTCATAAAAGTGCCGCCGCCCAGCAGGCCGCCGATCGATGCGGTGTTGACCACGCGGGCCGGTTCATTCTGTTGCAGCATGCGCGGCACAAAATGGTGGATGCCGTGGATCACGCCCATCACGTTGACATCAATGATCCAGCGCCAGTCGCGCAGGGGCCGCTCCCAGGACTTGCCGTCCACCAGTACGCCGGCGTTGTTGAACAGCAGGTGGACCTTGCCGTGCTCGGCATACACCCAGGCGGCGAACTCGGCCATCGCGCCGGCGTCGGTGACATCCAGCGTGCGCGTGGTCAGGCGGCTGCGTGTCTGCGGAACGCTGTCCGCCAGTTGTTGCAGGCCTTTGCCGTCGATATCGGTGCCGATGACCTGCATGCCGCGCTGCAGTGCGCAGCGGGCCAGCCCGGCCCCGATGCCGCTGCCGGCCCCGGTAATGACGCAGACGCGTCCTGTCCAGTCTGTCATGAGAAATCCTCTGTGCTGTATGTCATGGGTTGGCCGAGGCGACGCTTAAGTAAGTAGGGGGTAAGCCCTGCCATCGGCGGCCACAAAGCCTGCATCCACGAGCGAATCAAGCGAATCAATAGTAACTGTAAACCACGTCGAGCCCGTAGGTGCGGGGCTCGCCGAAGGTATTGCCGGTCCAACCCAATGAGGCAAAGTCGATACCCCAGACACGGTAGTCCTCGTTGGTCAGGTTCTTGCCCCACAGCGAAACCCGCAGTGAGCCCTTGTCGCCGCTGCGGCCCAGCCGGATGTCGCTCAGGCTGACACGCCCGTTGACCAGGGTGCGGGAATCCGCCGAGTCGTACTGGGTGTTGAACGGATGGAAGGTGACCTCGTCCTGATAAGTGACATCAATCCGCGATGACAGCGCGCCAAAGCTGAAGGGCTCGAAGTCATACTGCACACCGAGCGAGCCGGTGTTCCTGGGTGCCCGCGGTACCGTCGTACGGTTAGAGATATCCTCGAGCTGGTCTGTGGCCGGGTTGAGTGCCATGTATTCGTCGAACCGGGCATCGAGATAGCCGTAGGTCAGATCGATGGTCAGCCCGTCGACGGGTACTATCACCACATCGAACTCGATACCCTCGAAAGTACCTGCGCCCGCGTTTACGATGCGACTGGACGCCCCGCCTGATCCGATCTCGGACTGTGAAATCTGGATGTCGGTGTAGTCATTGGTGAACACGGCCACGTTCAGCCGCAGGCGGTTATCGAGCCACTCGGACTTGAGGCCGATCTCCCAGTTCTCGACTTCTTCCTTGTCGTAGGGTGCCTGGAACGAAGCGACACTGGTTGCGCGCGCATTGTATCCACCGCTGTTATAGCCCGTGGCGTAACTCAGATAGACGCGGACATCTTCGGTGATCGCGTAGTTGCCGATGGCCATGTAGCTGACGTTGCTCCACTTATCGTCAGCTCTCACGGGGGACGCGGCGCTGACGCCGGCAATGTTCTGGTTGTAGAGGTAGCCATCCTTCTCGTCTTCGGTGTAGCGGATGCCCAGTGTCAGGTCTAACTGTTCGGTGACGGCGTAGGTGCCCTGGCCGTAGATTGCCGCCGATTTGGCGTTCTGTCCATAGCCGAAGTCGACCACGCCGGGGACGCCAGTATCGCTGGCGCCGGGTATCGGCAGGCGCTGACTCCCCACGCACACCAGTCCGCCGTACGAGGCCGGGCAGAAACCCGCCGCATCGTACAGCGGCCCCAGCACCGGGGTAGCGACACCCTGCGTGGCGATGTAGGCAATCGGCAGCGAAAAGGTCTGAGGGTTGGACTGTTTGACATCTTCCTTGTAGTAGAACACACCGCCGGTGTATTGCAGTTTATCCTCGAATGCCGCGCCGGTGATCTGGAACTCGTGGGAGTCCATATCGATGATGCCCACGTCGATGCTAGCGTGGAACCCCGGGCTAGGAATCTCGCCGTTGTTTCCTGCGTATACCCCGTAGAACAAATCGCGCGCGGTGTAAGCGCCGCCATCCATGTCCGCGCTGCCGTAGCCGGAGTCGGTTTTGCGTTTGCCATAGATGTATTTCAACGCGACATTGTCTGTGACCTCCCAGGCCACGGTGAAATTGTGGCCAGCGACGTCGAGCCACTCCTTGGTTACGCCATCGAGGTAGAAGTCTTTACGACGCTTCTTGGGGTTGCCAACGGTGTCGGCCATCTGCTGGTAGAGCGAGCCACCCAGTTCGACAAAATCGAATGGTGTTGTAGTAAAACCGTTGTAGACAGCGGACTTGACCTTGGTGATCTGGAATGGCGCAGTCACACCTTCGTTGTTGGTGTTGTCGTAACTGTAGTCAACGCTCAGCGACTCAGTGGGCGTCCAGCGCAGCGCGATGCGGTAGGATTCATTGTCCTGGGAAGCCAGGTCGCTTTCGACTTTTGTTGCCGGTGCCACGGCAGGACCCCGGTAGTGGTTTTTCGCCCAGCCATCGGTCTCCATCGCCATGTAGGACACTTTGACCGCCAGATCGCCTATGGCTGGCAGGTCCAGGCTGCCGCCGTAGCGCATATAGCCGTAATTGCCCACCGAGGTCTCTAACTTGCCACCCAGCTCGCCGGTGGGCTTTTTGGTAGTCACGTTCAGCGCACCGCCCGTGGTGTTGCGCCCGAACAGGGTGCCCTGCGGCCCGCGCAGAACCTCCAGTCGCTCCATATCGACAATATCGAACACGCCGCCCACGGTCTTGCTCATGTAGACGCCATCGATGTAGATGCCGACCTTGGGGTCGCCTGTCAATGCGGTATCCTGAGATCCGACGCCGCGGATGTTGACCGCAATATTCGAGTTCGACGACGGTGGTTTTCTGATGCTGACGTTCGGCGCGAAATCTCCCACCTGCGACAGGTCGAAAACGCCAAGTTCGTTGAGTTTGTCGCCGGTGAATGCAGTGATGGCGATCGGCGTGTCCTGCAGCGATTCTTCGCGTCGCTGGGCTGTGACTACGACCTCTTCAAGTGCACTGCTGCGCATATTCTGAGCTATTGCGACCTCTCCAATACCAGCGGTCGCAGCAATCGCGAGCGAAAGGTTGGATAGACGAAACTTATATTTCAGAAGACGTTTAGACATGTCTCAGGATACCCAGAGTTGGTTTATGTTATAAAAAGACCGGATAAAGCGTTGGTTCGCACTCCTCAAGCGAGGCTCGTCGTCTCAAGATTCAACCTGTTCGATTCAGTAACGCGGGCTGGCTTAGCACGATAAGTCCGTCGTTCTCCCATTCGTTCTTTTAATAAAAAGGTGGCCTATGAGCGGAAAGACAACACGTGTACTCGCCCGGCAGGCCTCAAACCAGCAGGCCCGAACATTGAAGAAGTCGATCCTTCGATGCATCATGCAAACGCACTAAGAGGCGCCTGAAAATCAGCATTCCACAACGTGACTTGCTCGCCGCTACTCGGTTTTGCCATGGCTGGCATCGGGTATGCGCGCTGGTTTTTGCCGGCGCTGCATACGTCCACCGCAAGTGCAGGGCACGATATGAAATACCGCTGGGGCGAGTGGCAGTGCTGAGCTCGCGGGGCAGGCCGGAACAGAGGATGGCGCACGCTTATTTTTGTGGTGCTGGAGCTCGGGGTGGAGTCCTCAGTTATAATTTTGACCGTTAGGCGTAGGTTAGATTCAAAGTTGTATCCATGAGCTGTGTGGTGTCCGGCGAGCAGGTTTTGGTGGGCACAGTACAGATACTTGTTTTGTCGCCCTTGCATTTGTGGGGCAGATAAGGCACCGCATACTGAATTAAGGATTGCTGTATGAGTGGTTTGTTAGATATTTCCAAATATGGTCCGGCGGCTATTGTGACCGGCGCCTCTTCCGGTATTGGCCGCAGTTTCGCCAGGTTGTTGGCCGAGGCGGGGTTTGACCTGCTGCTGCCGGCGCGGCGTATCGACAGGCTGAAGGAGCTGGCCGCGGAGCTGGAGTCGGCTTATGGGGTTTCCGTCGTGCCGCTGGAAGCTGACCTGAACAGCATTGACGCCGTGGATACGATCTTTGATGCGGCTGCGGGTATGGATGTGGGCCTGCTGATCAACAATGCCGGTTTTCGCGATGCAGGGCCCCACCAGGCTCTTGATCCCGCACGTCTCGCGAGCATGATTGACGTGAATGACAAGCTTCCTGTGCTGCTCACCCATCGCATGATTCCGCGTCTGCTTGCGCGGGGCAAAGGCGGCCTGCTGTTTACGGGCTCGATCGAAGCCAATATGGGCTTTCCGCTTGCCAGTGTCTACGCCGCCAGCAAGGCCTTTATTCGCAGTTTCGGCGAAGGCCTGTGGGGTGAACTGCAGGGGCGCAATATCGACGTGCTGGTGATCGAGCCCGGCTCAACCAACACCGAAAATTACATAAGGCAGGGCCTGGACCCTAATGAAAGTGACGCGGTGTGGCACCCCGATGACGTCGCGCGGACTGGTCTGGAAAACCTGGCCAATGGGCCGATATTGCCGGTTGGTGATGCGGCGGAGCGAAAAATGATCCTGGATATGGTCAAGATGCCGCGCCGTGAAGCGTTGAAGCTGATGGCTGGCGGCTAGCATTCAGCGCCGCCCTCGGGCATACAAGTGCCTGGGGCGACGGCCGGATTGCTGATGTCTGGCGCCAGCCGTCCGTAACAGCAACGCAGCACTCTGACAGACCGGTGAGGAGCGACCGCTTCACCAGTCTGTCAGATCCATCGCCCGCCAGAGTCCGCACCGAACCTCCGGTTTTTAGTCTTCCTGTCCTCTACCTGTTCTCGCCCTTATACCCGCGCGCCCGTCCGACGCAAGCGCATGTCGGAAGCCCCGGTCCGCTGGAGGCAGCATCGCCCCGGGCGAGCTCAGCTGCTCCATGATTCCCGCGAAGATTATGACGCCCGACACGGTCGAGACCCGGATCGGCACCCTGAAGTTTTTTGACGGGATGCCAAGCGGCGAGACCGTCGACAAGCTGTACGACAACCTGCTGCACCTCCGCGGGGTGGAAACCTTCCTTAACGGTGTGCCCGCGACCTCAATCGAGGGCTTGCGTCTGGGCCATCTGGACCTGGGTGCCGACGCCTCCAACAAGGTGGTCATCTTTGACAAGCTGGCGGATTCCTCGCCGCTGTTCCTGACCGCCAACACGGATACGGTCTATACCTCTGCCTTCCTTGATCTTCAGAAGGACGGTCCGACCGTGGTCGAGATTCCGGCCAAAAGCGGCCCGGGCACTGTAAATGACGCCTACTTTCGCTTCGTGATTGATATGGGGGCGCCCGGCCCGGATGCCGGCAAGGGCGGCAAATACCTCATCCTGCCGCCGGACTACAAAGGGGATCTGGAAGGGCCCATCGGCGGCAAAGCCGCAACAATCAATGGTGAGTCCTACTTCGTTGTTCAGTCTCCCAGCTATGTCAACTGGCTGATCCTGCGTGGCTTTCTGGTTGACGGTAAGCCCGACGCCGCAACCGCCATGTTCAAGCAGGGCCTCAAGGTTTACCCCCTCGTAAAAGCGTCCAACCCGCCGAAGATGGAATTTATCTCAGGCTCGGGCAGATCCTGGAATACCATTCACGCCAATAACTACGAGTTTTATGAAGAACTCGACCATGTTATCCAGCGCGAGCCAGTGCCATTTCTCGATCCGGAGCTGCGCGGGCTTTTCGCGTCTGTTGGTATTCAAAAAGGTAAGCCATTTGCGCCCACCGAGCGCGAGAAGAAAATTCTGAGCGACGCTGTTGCCATCGGCAACGCCACGTCGCGAGCGCTTCTCTTCAAACCGCGGCTGGATGGTGCTTATCTTTATCCTGGCAGCCAATGGGCCACAGCATTCGTCGGCGGTGATTACCGGTGGCTGGCCGACCAGGGCCTGGGTGGCCGAAACCTTGATGCTCGCACGATGTTCTTCTATCAGGCCACGGTGAATACGCCTGCCATGGTGGCGAAGATCATTGGTAAAGGTTCTCAGTATGGCTATGTAGCAACCGACAAAAATGGGAACTATCTCGACGGTGCGAAGAACTATTCGCTGACAATTCCTGCCAACGTGCCGGCCAAGGATTTCTGGTCCGTGGTGGTTTATGACCCGCAGACCCGCTCCGAATTGCAGACCCGCCAGCCGTTCCCCAGCAAGAACAGCAAGCGCGACAGGCTTGTCGAGAACAAGGACGGATCGGTGACCCTTTATTTCGGGCCCAAGCCGCCTGCCGGCAAGGAAAGCAACTGGATTCAGACCGTACCCAACAAAGCCTGGTATGGGGTGCTGCGTCTTTATGGCCCGCTCGAGCCCTGGTTTGACAAGACCTGGCGTCCTGGCGAAGTAGTGCCGGTTAACTGAGCAGCGTTCTGAAGACAGGACTACGCAATGGCGAGAGCAATACTTCATCGCGCAGCCGGCATTATGCCCCTGTTGTGTGTGGCCGGACTTTCCCTCTCGGCACTGGCTGTCGAGGAAGACGCCTGGCGTTGGACGGTGGCGCCCTACCTGTGGGCGCCCAGCATCGGCACCGACCTTGCGATACAGTCGCCGCCATCCCAGTCCAGCAGTCAACAGGATTTCGGTGATGTCATCGACAAGATCGATGGTGTCTTTGAGATTCACGTCGAAGGCCAGGGCGAGCGTTTCGGTGTGTTTGCCGACTACACCTACCTCAGCCTGGTGGACGGCGACAAGCACCCCCGCTTCCAGACCCGTTCGCAGCTGGATACGGTCCTGTTTGAGCTGGCAGCGTTCTGGAAGCCGGCTCCGGCACGGCTCAGCGGTCTCGATGTGTTCGCTGGCCTGCGCTACATTGACTCCGAGCTGGAGTTCAGGCTGACCCCGGTCAATCCGGTATTTTCGCCCGTGAAGCTGGCGTTCGACAAGTCCTTCAGCGACTTATCCCGGTCTCTATCAGTGAGGACTGGAATATGATTTCGCGTACGATCGTCCCCATCGTTCAGCAGGATGATATCTATCCGGGGGCTGGCAGCCAGTTCGGTCTCGGCGATACCACACAGAGCCTGTTCTTCTCACCGAAGGCACTGACTGCGCGCGGCTGGACCTGGGGTGTGGGGCCAGCGTTCCTGATTCCCACAGCGACTGAGAAGCTGCTGGGCACAGAAAAGTGGGGTGCCGGGCCAACGGCTGTCGCGCTGAGACAGACGGCCACCGGCTGGACGTATGGCTTGTTGTTCAATCACATCTGGTCATTCGCGGGCGACAGCGACCGCGAGGATGTCGACGCTACCTATGTCCAGCCCTTTCTGGCGAAGGGCCTGGGGCAGGGCCGGACAGTCAACGTTGCGCTGGAGTCCACCTATAACCACGAGGTCGAACAATGGACCGTTCCATTGAACATCGGCTACAGCAAGGTGACCCGGATGGGCTCGCAGCTGGTGAGTTTACAGGGCGGCATCCGCTATTATCTTGAAAGCCCGACCAATGGTCCTGATTGGGGGCTGCGTTTCACGCTTACCCTGCTGTACCCCAAAAAGTGAGACAGGTACAGCGCGCCTGCACCAACGCAATGGTTCTATCGCCGGCGAAGTATGTCTGGCAGCAGATACTGGTTGTATTGTTCCCGGCCGAGGTTGCCCGGCAGCCGCGGGGCATATGCGGCTGCCACTATGGCGTGAGCGTAAAACGATAGCCATGAAACTGCTGTGACGCGCGGCGGAGAAACTCACCGCCGCCTTGTTGACAGCAGCACCAGCGCCGAGCCGAACAACCAGAACGCCGCCGGCAGTGGCACCGGCGCTGCGTCGAACGCCGTCAATACCAGTTCAACGCCGCTGTCGCTGTAGAAGATATCGAACTGGGCCAGGCCACTGATACCCAGGACCCGGTAGTCGTGGAATTCGCCGAGCCGGTTGCCGGCAGTCAGGAATTCCGCGCGCCAGCCGACCTCGAAGCCCTCGGTGTCGAGAAACAGAATTTCCAGTACGCCGTCCAGCAATGCACTGTCGGTCACCGTCACCTGGTCGAACTGGCCGC
>JAVEVZ010000351.1:0-2991 GCA_034004805.1 Spongiibacteraceae bacterium
GTGGGCGGCGCCATCAACCTGCTGTCGACCCCGATTCCCCAGGCGCTGTCGGGCTTCGCCAACCTGGAGTTCGGCGAAAACAGTGAGCAGCGCCAGCACTTCTGGTACGGCGGCATGCAGGGCCAGTGGGGCTTTCTGGTGGAAACCCACCAGCATGAGACCGACGGCTTTCACAGCATCGACCGCAGCGCCCGCGACACCGGCTTCGACAAGCAGGACTACATGGTCAAGCTGCGCTGGCAGAGCGCGGACGGCGCGGCGTTGCCGCAGCGCCTGGACCTCAAGCTGAACTACGCCGAAGAAGTATCCAACGCCAGTTACCTGGGCGTGACCGATGCGCAGTTCAAGCGCGACCCCTATCGGCGCTATGGGGTGACCGATCTGGACCGCATGGACAACCGCCAGAAGGGAGCTGTGCTGCGCCACTGGGTGGGTTTCAGCGACACCCTGGCGTTGACCACGACGGTCTATCGCAACGAGTTCGAGCGCGCCTGGTACAAGCTGGACCGCATTGCGGGACAGGGTCTGGCGAGCGTTATCAGCGATGCCAACAACGGGGTCGGCAGCGCGCTGGCGATTCTGGAGGGCACGGCGGACGTCGCCAATATCCGCATCAAGGACAACGCCCGCGACTACTACGGGGAAGGCATTCAGTTCGAGCTCAACGGCCGGTTCACCACCGGAGAGCTCCGCCACGAGTGGCTGGCCGGCGCCCGCTGGCACGAGGACGAGGCCGACCGCTTCCAGATCGTGGATGTCTTCGATCAGGTCAATGGCAGCCTGGTGTTCCAGAACCGGATACAGCCGGGCTCCAGCGACAATCGCATCGAAGAGGCCGAGGCCCTGTCCCTGTGGCTTGAGGACCGCATCAGCGCCGGTGACCTGGAGCTGACGCTGAGCCTGCGCCGCGAGGATGTGGCGTCGGCATTTACCCGCTATGCCGCGCTGGACCGCAGTGCGGTGGCGAGTCGCGGCGGCAATGACACCGACGAGTGGTTGGCCGGCGTCGGCGCCACTTACCAGCTCAGCGAGCAGTGGCTGCTGCTGGCCGGTGTGCACCAGGGCTTTGCGCCCGCCGGTGCAGGTTCGACCCAGGGTACCGGGCCCGAGAAGAGCGTCAATTACGAAGCGGGTGTGCGCTATCGCGGCGTCGACCACGGTTTCGATGCGATCCTGTTCTACAGCGATTTCGAAAACACGGTGACCAACTGCTCCTTCGCCTTTCCCTGTGCCGGCAATGTCACGTCGGGCACCGAGAGCCAGGGGGAATCGGTGATTGCCGGGATTGAGCTGTCTGCCGATGCGGTGCTGTGGCGGGGTGCGGCCTTCGCGGTGCCCGCGCGCCTGAGCTACACCTACACCGATGCGGAGCACACCCGGGATTCCGACACTTCGAGCGTGCGGGATGGCGATGTCTTGCAATACCTGCCCGAAAACGTGTTGAGCCTGCGCGCCGGTGTCGAGCACGGCAGCGGCTGGACGGTTTACCTGGAGGCGTCCTATGTCGATGAAATGTGTATCGACACGACCTGCGGGCGGCGCGGTGTCAACGATCGCTACCTGACCACCGATGCCCACTGGGTGGTGGACCTGTCCGCCAGCTATCCGCTGAACGACAGCGTCGACATCTACGCCAAGCTCGACAACCTGCTGGACGATGAATCCATCGTCGCGCGCAGCCCGGCCGGCGCGCGCGTCAACAAGCCGCGCACCGGTTATCTGGGCGTGCGCCTGGCGTTCTGAGCCCAGCCGCGGGCGCCGGCATCCCTCGTGCCGGCGCCCGCGGTGCGTTAAGATTGCGCCCCATTCTTGTCACCTGGCAGCCCTTGCGAGTGTCCGCGGCCGATAACAGCTTTCCTCAATTACCCGGCTATACCATCCTGCGCCGCCTCGGCGAAGGCGGTATGGCGACCGTGTACCTGGCAATCCAGAACAAGCTGGACCGCGAGGTGGCCATCAAGGTGATGGCCGACCATGTGGCCCGAAATCCCGAGTTCAGCGAGCGCTTTCTGCGCGAGGCGAAGATTGTCGGCAGCCTTGTGCACCCCAATATCGTCACGGTCTACGACGTGGATGTGGTGGATGGCCTGCACTATCTGAGCATGGAGTGCGTACCGGGGGAGGAACTCAAGCGGCGGGTGGGGGAGTTGGGCATCAACGCCATCGTCCGGGTGATCACCGAGGTGGCCCGGGCCCTGGACTTCGCCGCCAGCAAGGGTTTTGTACACCGCGATATCAAGCCGGAAAATATCCTCCTGCACGCCGAGGACCGGCGCGCAGTACTCACCGATTTCGGCATCGCCCGCGCGGTGGGTGGAGTCAGCGACCTGACCCAGACCGGCCAGGCACTGGGTACGCCACACTATATGAGCCCCGAGCAGGCGCGCGGCAAGCCGGTGGATGTGCGATCAGATCTCTACAGTCTCGGGGTGGTGTTCTATCTTCTGCTCACCCACCGCATGCCCTTTGACGGCGATACGTCGGTGGCTGTGGCGCTCAGGCATATCTCCGAGCCGCCGCCGCCACTCCCCGAGGGCCTGGAAATACTGGCGCCGATCATCGACCGCCTGTTGGCGAAAAAGCCCGAGCAGCGCTTTGCCAGCGGCGCGGAGCTGGTCGCCGCGCTGGAGGCGATACCGCGGGCCCAGCTGCTGGCTATCGAGCACCTGGTTTTGCGCCGCAGCACCACGCCCCTGCCGCCCCTGCCACCGTTCGGCGACGATCGCGCCGAGACCCGTATCGAGACCACAGAGGCCGCGCCAACCCGGCTCCACGCTGCGATGCAGGTGCCGGAGGAGGACCTCGCCGAGCGCCGCAGCCGGCACGGTGGCGGGGGCAACTGGCTGTGGCTGCTGGTGCCGATGCTGGTGGCGGCTGCCGGCGCAGCAGTCTGGCAGTATCGCGCTGTCTGGCAGGCACAGTTGTCGTCGGCTGATTCCCCATCACCGGCGTTGGCAGAAGTGACCACTGCGCCCGGGGCGGTCAACCAGG
>JAVEVZ010000043.1:0-13812 GCA_034004805.1 Spongiibacteraceae bacterium
AAGGTGCTGGCCATGGCACGCAGTCTCGCCGACGCCAGTGACGGCGAGTTGCACCTGGCCTACACCATCGAGGTACCCCAGGTATTGAGCGACCTGGACCTGATCGACGGACGCAAGCTCGCTGCCAAGCGCCGCAAGGCGCTGCAACCCATCATTGCAGGTCTGCGCGAACAATACGGTATCGCATCCGAGCATGTGCACCTGCGCCAGGGTTCAGCCGGCAAGGCCATCCCCAGCATTGCCACCAAGCTCAAAGCCGACCTGGTGGTGATTGGCACCGTGGGCCGCAAGGGTCTGCACGGGCGCCTGATGGGCAACACCGCAGAGCAGGTCCTGACGCGTCTGCACACCGACATCGTCGCTCTGAAGCCCGACTGACAGCCAGTCTCTGCTGCTGCGCTTCAGAGGTTCCTTACGGCGCCTCTGAAGCACGTAGCAGTCATTCCACGCTTTCTTAACCCGGGGGCTTGTCCCCGCTCTCCGCACTGCGTCGCCGCACCAGCGCATCCAGGTGTTCGACCTGGCCGTCATCGCGCACCAACAGCGGGTCGTTGTAGTGGCGTTCGCCCAGATGGTGCTGATAGACCGGCTTAAAAGTCAGCAACACGCTCTCCCTGAACGGACCCTCGCTGCTGCGCGGTGGTGGCGCCGCATGCATCACATCGCTGTAGTGCAGGCTGACATCGCCGGCCCGCGCCGGAGCCACGACGCCGGCCGCGGCGTCCGCGGGGATAAAGCCAACGCTGGCGTGTTGCGAGCCGGGCAGGAAGTGCAGGGCCCCGGCGGCCTCGGTGGCATCATAGAGATAAATAGAGAGCACGACCGTCGGGCACATCACCGCGTGTCCGCCCATGCCGCAGTCCCGGTGCCAGGGCAGGTCCGACAGGCCTTCGACCATGTCCGAATTTTTATAGATCAGCGTGACACTGTCTTTTTCGGCCGGGTCACTGGCCTGCAGTTCGGGCATCAGGGCCGCCAGGCGGCGAATGCGCGGGTCGTCGTACAGTGTGGCGAAGGTCGGGTGCAGGCCGGCGAGCAGCACCCGGGTCAGGACGCGCTTGCCGGCGGCGTCCTTGCCCCACCAGGACTGCTGGTCGCCTTCGACCGCCGCCGCGTGCAATGCCCGCGCTGCGGCGCGCATGGCAGCCAGCTCCTCTGCGTCGAACAACGGCCCCACCACCACGTAGCCCGCGGCATCGAGAAACGCCTTGATGCGGCTGTCACTGTCTGCGGGGCTGAAGCGCTGATCCGCGCTGAACGGCTCACCGCCGTCACTGGCGAGGCGCACCTGGGCGGGATCATAGAGTGGCCGGCCGTGATACATGGCGCGCAGTGCGGGCTCCCATCGCACAAACTGCATGAGGTCGCCGCGCAATGCCTGTACCCGTCCGCTGTAGAGCAAACCGGGCGCGGTTTCCAGATCGCCGGCCAGGCCCCGCCACTCGCGCTCACCCAGCAGGATCTGCAACTCGGCCTGGCTGTCGCCTTCGATCAGCGCGACGCCGTCGGGACCCGGCCGGTAGGTGATGCTGTCGCCCGTGTCACTGAGCCGTATTCCCAGGCTGGGCAGGCCCTGCGCTGCCGCGGCGGCCAGCGCGTCATGACCACCCGCGAGACGTGCGGGCAAGACCTCGCGATGAAATGTCCGGAAATCCATAGTGTCCCTCCACAGGTCCATTGACGGGCTTCGCGCGTATCCACCGCCAACTCCAACAATTCCGTTGAGGCGTTACGGCAGCCCCAGTATGCTGCCGTCAGGCGGAGAAATGATCATGCATATAGAACTGTTACTGACCGGTAATGAACTGATGAGCGGCGATACCGTCGACTCCAATTCAGCGATGATCGCCCAGCGCTTTCGCGAGCAGGGCTGGACCATCGCGCGCAAGATCACCGTCGGCGACAATTTCGAACAGCTGGTGGAGGAAATCCGCCGCCAGGCCGCCAAGGCCGATCTGCTGCTGATCAACGGCGGGCTGGGCCCGACCGTCGACGACCTCACCGCTGCCGCCCTCGCCACCGCCTGCGGGGTGGCGCTGGCGGAACACCCCGGCGCCCTCGCCTGGCTGCAGAGCTGGTGCGCCCAGCGCAACATCCCGCTCAATACCGCCAATCGCAAGCAGGCCATGCTGCCCGCCGGCTGCACCCTGGTGCCCAACCCCGAGGGCAGCGCGGTGGGCTTCAGCATGGTGCTGGACGACTGCCTGGTGATCGCCACCCCCGGGGTGCCCAGCGAACTGCGCAGCATGCTGCACACCAGCATCATGCCGCAGCTCTACAGCCATTTCGGCGCGAGCCCCGCGGTGACCGAACGCTTGACGTTTTTCGGCATGGGTGAGTCGGGGATCCAGGAACTGATCAACACCCGCTGGCCCGACTGGCCGGCGGAAGTAGAGCTGGGCTTTCGCGTGGTGTTTCCGCTGATCGAGCTCAAGCTCACCACGCGATCGAGGGCGCATGATGCGCAACGCCTGCGCTGCCGCGGCTGGCTGGAACAGGCCATGCAGGACTACCTGGTGGGTCCGGGCGACGCGACCCTGCAATCCTGCGTGGTGGAACTGCTGCGCGAGCGCGGCCAGCGCGTGGCCGTCGCGGAATCCTGCACCGGCGGTCTTATCGCCGCCCTGCTCACGGAGATCCCCGGGGTGTCTGCCGTGTTCGAAGCCGGTTATGTCACCTATTCCAATGCCCAGAAAGAACAGGTGCTGGGCGTACCCGCCGCACTGCTGGAGACCCACGGCGCGGTGAGCCAGGCGGTGGTGGAAGCCATGGCGCGGGGCGCGCTGGCGGCGGCCAGATCGGACTGGGTGCTGGCGGTGTCCGGCATCGCCGGGCCCGATGGCGGCAGCGCTGCCAAACCGGTGGGCACGGTGTGGATCGCCTGGGGCAATGCCGAGCGCCTGGACAGCGCGTGCTTCCTCTACGGCGGCGGCCGCAAGATGACCCAGAGTATCGCCGCGCATACCGCCATGGACCTGCTGCGCCGGCGCCTGCTGGGCATCGAGAGCGAGCCCCGCTTCCTGCGCGTGCGGCGGGTCGGCTGAGAGCGGCGGCGGACTGCGTCGCGCAGCGGTAGCCGCCGGTCTGCACTTGATGGAGAATACCGCGCTCACTTTCCGGCCAGAGTAAGCGGCGTTGCAGGCGACCCCCGACCGCACCCCACCCCATCGCGATCTGGTGCTGATCGGCGGTGGCCACACCCACGCCGGGCTGCTGCGCATGCTGGTTATGCGGCCCCTGCCCGGGCTGCGCATCACCCTGATCAGCCGCGATGTCCACACCCCCTATTCCGGCATGCTGCCGGGCCTGATTGCCGGCCACTACCGCCTGGACGACTGCCATATCGACCTGCGCCCGCTGTGCGAGCTGGCGGGCGCGCGGCTGATTCACGCCGAGGTCGACAGCGTGGACCTGGAGCAGCGCCGCGTGCTGCTGCCCGGGCGCCCGCCGCTGCGCTTCGACTGGCTGTCCATCAATACCGGCTCGCGCCCGGCGCTGGACAGTATCCCGGGCGCCGTCGAGCACGGTATCGCGGTCAAGCCCATCGACGTGTTTCTCGCCCGTTGGCAGGCTCTCCAGACCGAACTGACAGAGGCCCGGTTAAATGCAACTCGCCCGCGGGACAGCGACGACAGCCGCGCCTGTCCACACCGGCTCGCCATCGTCGGCGGCGGTGCCGCCAGCGTGGAGATCGCGCTGGCCCTGGACTACCGGCTGCGCCGGACGCCGGGCCTGCGCAGTGGCGTCGCCCTGCAACTGCTCAGCGCCGAAAACCGTCTGCTGCCCGACCACAACCGCCGGGTGGCGCGGCATTTTTCCAAGCAGCTCCGCGAGCGCGATATCGACCTGTGCCTCAACAGCCGGGTAAGCAGCGCCCACCGCGACGGCCTGACACTGGCGAACGGCGCAGGGGTTGCCTGCGATACCGTCATCTGGGCGATACACGCCGGGAGCCAGCCCTGGTACCGGCAGGCGGGCCTGGCCTGTGATGCGCGGGGTTTTATCCGCGTCGACGCGAGCCTGCAGAGCGTTTCCCACCCCGGCGTATTCGCGGTGGGCGACGCCGCCAGTTTCGCACCCGCGCTGCCCAAGAGTGGCGTCTACGCCGTGCGCCAGACTGCGGTACTGGACGCCAATATCAGGCGCCTGGTCGCCGGCCGCCCGCTCAAAGCCTACCGCCCCCAGCGCCGCACCCTGAGCCTGTTGATACGCGGCGACCGCAGCGCCGTGGCCTCCCGCGGCCCCTGGTTCGCCGCCGGCGCCTGGGTATGGCGCTGGAAGAACCGCATCGACCGCCGCTTTATGGCGCGCTTCGACCGCGACCTGCCCCGGCCCGCAGCCCCCCCTGTGAGCCCGGAGCCGGCGGCGCCGGCCATGCGCTGCGGCGGCTGCGCGGCCAAGGTCGGCAGCGCGGTGCTGGGCCGGGTGCTGGCCCAGCTGCAACCGCTGGTGCGCGCCGATGTGCCGGTGGGTCTGCACGCCCCCGACGACGCCGCGGTGATCCAGCCGCCGCCCGGCAAGCTGTGGGTACAGACCGTCGATTATTTCCGCGCCTTTATCGACGACCCCTACCTGCTGGGCCGCATTGCCACCAACCACTGCCTCAGTGACATCTACGCCATGGGTGCCGAGCCCCACTCCGCACTGGCCATCGCCACCCTGCCCTACGGCGCCGAGGCGCTGGTGGAGGACACCCTGCTGCAACTGCTGGGCGGCGCGGTGGACGCCCTCAACGCCCAGGGCGCAGCCCTGATCGGCGGCCACTCCAGCGAAGGCGCGGAGCTGAGTTTCGGGCTGTCGGTCAACGGCGTCGCCGATGCGGTACTGACCAAGCGCGCGGTGGCCGCCGGCCAGGTGCTGGTGCTCACCAAGCCGCTGGGTACCGGCTGCCTGTTCGCCGCCAATATGGCCGGCCACGCCCGCGGCGAATGGATAGACACCGCGCTGGCCATGATGCTGCAGGACAACGCCGCAGCAGCGCGAATTCTGCGCCAGCACAACGCCGGCGCACTGACCGACGTCACCGGCTTCGGGCTGCTGGGCCACCTCGCGGAAATGCTCAAGGACAGCGGCCTGCGCGCCGAGCTGCAACTGGCGGCGCTGCCGGCACTGCCCGGCGCGCTGGATTTACTGCAGCAGGGCTGGGTCAGCAGCCTGCACGCCGACAACCAGCGCCAGGCCCGGCGGATCGCCGAGGACTTTGATCCCGCCGCGCCGCGCTGCCGCCTGCTGCTGGACCCGCAGACCTCCGGCGGCCTGCTGGCGAGTCTGCCGGCGGACAGCGCCGATGCCTGCGTCGCCGCCTTGCGCCAGGCGGGTTACGGGGACGCCACCATCATCGGTACAATTGCCGCCGCAGACACCGACACCAGCGCGGCTCCCTCACAGCGCGACGCCATCCGGCTCTGTCACTGACCCGATAACTTCTGACCCAAGGACCCTGTTCGTGCCGCCTTTGCGCCTCGCCCTGAGCCTGTTGTTCGCCAGTCTGCTGAGCTGGCACAGCCTCGCTGAACCGTTTGTGTTTACCGCGATTCCCGACGAGGACGAGACCCGCCTCAAGGCGCGTTTCGACCGGGTCGCGGTGTATCTCGCCGAGCGGCTCAAGGTCGAGGTCGAATACATTCCGGTGAAGTCCTATCCCGCAGCGGTCAGTGCATTCCGCAATGACCAGGTGCAGCTGGCCTGGTTCGGCGGCCTCACCGGCGTACAGGCCCGGCGCCTGGTGCCGGGCGCCCGGGTGATCGCCCAGGGCGCCGAGGACCCGCGCTTCAAAAGCTACCTTATCGCCCATGTCAGCACCGGGCTGGAACCCGCCCAGACGCTGCCCAACGCCATCCGGGGTATGAGCCTGACCTTCGGCAGCAAGAGCTCGACCTCCGGGCGGCTGATGCCGGAGTACTACCTGCGCCAGCGCTTCGGCGAGGCCCCTGAAACCCTGTTCAGCCGGGTGGGCTTTTCCGCCAACCACTCCCGCACCATCGCCCTGGTGCAGGCCGGCGCCTACCAGCTGGGCACCCTCAACTACGCGGTGTGGGACGAGGAGCTGGCCCAGGGCAACATCGATCCCGACAAGGTGCGCGTGATCTGGACCACGCCGCCCTACCCGGACTACCAGTGGACCCTGCGCGGCGATGTGGACGCGCGCTGGGGCGCGGGCTTTGCGGCGCGGGTTCGCCAGGCGCTGCTGGACATGGACGATCCCGAGCTGCTGGCCGCGTTTCCGCGCAGTGCCTTTATTCCCGCCAGCAACGCCGATTTCGAAGCCATCGCCGAAACCGCCCGCGCCATCGGACTGATGGATGAGTGAGCTGAGCGCCCCGGCCTGGCAGTTCCACATTGCAGGCGCCCACTACCAGGGCCGCCAGGTGCTGCAGTCCGTAAGCCTCAGTCTTCGGCCGGGGGAACGCATCACCCTGCTGGGCAGGAGCGGTGCCGGCAAGTCCACCCTGCTGAAACTGCTGCACCAGCAGTGCCGGGACCACAGCGACGAGCCGGCATGGATACCGCAGACCCTGGGCCTGGTCGCCAACCTGAGCGTTTTCCACAATGTCTACAGCGGCCGCCTGGACCGGCATGCCTGGCCCGCCAACCTGCTCAATCTGGCCTGGCCGCAGGCGCGCGCCAAACGCGCCATCCACGCTCTGCTCGAGGAGCTGGAACTGGCTGACGCGCTGTTCAGCGCCACCGGCAGCCTGTCCGGCGGCCAGCAGCAGCGGGTGGCCATCGCCCGCGCCCTGTACCGTGGCGGCGAGCGGCTGCTGGCGGACGAACCCCTGGCCGGGCTCGATCCGCCGCTGGCGGCGCGGGTCATGACGTTGATCGGCACGCGCTTCAGCAGCTGGGTCATGGCCCTGCACGATCCGGCCATCGCCCGCCAGTACGCCAGCCGGGTCATCGGCCTGCGCGACGGCGCCATCGCCCTGGACTGCCCCGCCGCGGAGCTCGAATCCGCCGAGCTCGCCGGGCTCTACTGACGCCGATGCCAGCGTCCCCGCCCCGTTACACGCTGCCCGCCGGAGTGCAAACCGCCCTGGGCCTGCTGGCGGTCGCGCTGCTGGCACTGGTTTTTGCCGATATCGAAATCACCACCCGCCATCCCTGGCAGGAGCTGGGCCGCATGGGACACGGGCTGCTGGCGCCGGCCTGGCTGCCCTGGCGGGAGCTGCTGGATGCCCTGGCCCAGACCCTGGCCTATGCCCTGCTGGCGGTGGCCCTGGCGGGCGTCGCCGGCCTGGGCCTGAGCCTGCTGTTTCGCTGGCGCGCCGTGCGCATGACCTGCGCGGCGCTGCGCAGCGTTCACGAGCTGTTCTGGGGCCTGCTGTTTATGCAGTGGCTGGGCATTCACCCGGCGGCGGGCCTGCTGGCCATTGCCCTGCCGTATACCGGGGTATTTGCCAAGGTCTACGCCGAGCTGGCGGAGGAGCACCGCCACGACGCCAGCCCTGTCCTGCCCCGGCGCGCCGACGCCGGCAGCCGTTACGCCTATGGCCTGTGGCCGCGCCTGCTGCCCCATTTATGGAGCTATTCCCTGTACCGCCTGGAGTGCGGCCTGCGCTCCAGCACCGTGCTGGGCTTTATCGGCCTGCCGACCCTGGGCTTTCATCTCGAGACCGCCTTTATGCAGGGCGAGTACGCCATGGCCGGCGGCATACTGCTGGTGTTCTACGGCCTGATCCTGTGCATCCGCCATTGGGCGCGACCGCGCCTGTGGCTGGTGTACCTGCCGCTGGCGGCGCTGTACCTGTGGCCTGACCGCGGCGCCGACTGGGGCCTGCTGGCCACCCTGCTGGGGGACATGGTGCCGGCGCCGGTCGCCAGTGGCGACGCCGGCGCGAGCGCGCAGTGGCTGTGGGAAGTGGGGCGCGACCAGATGCTGCCCGGTGCGTGGAATACCCTGCTGGTCACCCAGGTGGCGCTGGCGGGCGCGGGGCTGATTGCGCTGCTGGGCTTTCCGCTGATTGCCCGCCCGTTTCTGCCCGCGCCCCTGCGCTGGGGCGGGCACCTGCTGCTGGTGGTGCTGCGCTCAACCCCCGAGCTGATTCTGGCGTTTGCCGCCCTGCTGCTGTGGGGACCGTCGATGCTGCCGGCTATCGTGGCCCTGGCGATACACAACGGCGCGATCATCGCCCACCTGAGCGGGCGCTATGCCGACCAGCTGCCGGTGCTGAACCCGGCGCCGATGCGCGCCATCGACCGCTACGGCTTCGAGGTGCTGCCGCGGATCTGGGGTCAGCTGCTGGCCTTTCTGTGCTACCGCTGGGAGATCATCCTGCGCGAGAGCGCGATCCTGGGAATACTGGGCATCCATACCCTGGGCTTTTATATCGACAGCGCCTTCGAGGCCTTCCGACTGGACGTGGCAATGGCCCTGATCCTGGCCACGGCCCTGCTGAATATCGGCGTGGACGCCCTCTCCCGCGGGCTGCGCCAGCGCCTGCACCTGAACAGTACGCCCGAGGCCCGCACGCCCTGTTGAGGCATCCCTGAGCTAAGAAACCCGGCCGGCGTGAACCGCGTAGTCCCGCGCCCAGGCCAGCACCGCGTCCCAGTCGCCGCGAAACAGCGGCTGGCGCTGCTGCTTTTCCAGCTGGTAGTCGTACATCGGATCGTAGTACTCCACCAGCAGCCGCTCTATCCACGCCCGGTGCGCCTCGCAGTCGCCGCTGCGCCGCTGCGTCGCCAGGGCGTCGTCCAGCGCTGCCCGCAGCGCGTCCAGGCGCACCGCACCCAGTCGCCTGGCCAGGCGCTGCAGGCTGTCGCGCAGATAGGTGGCGAAATCGTCGAACCCGGTATCGGGACTGCGGGCCTCGTACAGCGCCGTCATCTGGTGCACGTATTCCCGCAGGATCTGATCGACGCGAAACGCCAGCGGCATGTCAACCAGCGCCACCGGCGCCGCCTTCATCGCCAGCCACAGGGCCTGGGGCATATGCACCGCGCCGATGGCCCGGCTTTCGTCTTCCAGAAACAGGGGCGTACCCGGCGTCCCTGACAGACGCGCGCGCTTGCGCAGGATGTCGATGGCCAGCACGTTTTCGAAATCCGCCTGGGCGGGGGAACCATCGGGCATGCGCCCGAAGCTCGAACCGCGGTGGTTGGCGTGGTGTTCCAGATCAATACCGGACGCCAGGGCCCGGATCAGCGGCGTTTTGGCCGAGCCGGTGCGCCCGCCGATCAGCACCAGCGGCTGCTCCGCAGCGCAGGCGTCTATCTCCGCCAGCAGGAAATTGCGCAGTGCCTTGTAGCCGCCCTCGATGCGCGGCACCCGCACGCCGGCCGCAGCCAGCCATTGCTGGGCCAGTTGGGAGCGCATGCCGCCGCGCCAGCAATACAGGTGGGCGCCGGGGTTGCTGCGGACAAAATCAGCCCAGCCGCGAATGCGCGCATCGCGCAACTCGCCACTGACCAGATCGTGGCCCAGGGCGACGGCGGCAGCCTGGCCTTCCCGCTTGTAACAGGTGCCCACCCGCTCGCGTTCGGGGTCATTGAGAATCGGCAGGTTGCAGGAGCCGGGAAAGCGGCCACGCTGAAATTCTGCCTCGGCACGCACATCGAGAAACGGTGTATCGGCGAGAAACAACGCGCGAAAGGCTGTGTTGGCGGTTATCGGAAGTGTCATGGGACGCATCGCAGAAAACTGCGGCGATGGTAACGCAGTCAACGACACACAGCACCGCGGGAGCGGCGCTGTGTGTGGTTTTTTTACTTGTCGAAGTGAGCCTGAATCCAGCCCAGCAGCTGCCCGTACAGACCCTCGACCGTCGCTGTCGCTTCCTCGGCGCTCATGCCCTCGGGCGTGGCGGTGCAGAACCAGTCCACGCGGCAGCTGTTGGCGCCCGTGGCGACGACCTGACCACCCGCACGGTAGTCGGTCAGGGGCATCGGCATCTTGGGAATGGTGTAGCTGAAGCGCATGGCGTTGTGATCCAGGGACTCCAGCTTTTCCTCCACCACGAAGTCGCCCATATCGATGCGGCGCACCATGCCGACACCGCTGCCCTCGACCTGCACCTTGTCCATCCCCGGCGCCCAGCTGATATTGCCGAAATCCGCCAGCAGCGCCCAGACGCGGGCGGCGGGCACATCGTAGTTGCGGCTCACTTTTACATCGATCATAAACGGGACTCTCCTCAGTCATTGCAGTTGCGCCGCGGTAATTGCCGTTGCGCTTTGATCATTGCGCCAGTTGGAACGCTGCGGCCAGCGCGCCAGCATCTCCAGCCCCGCAGGCGGGTAGAAGGGCTGGCGGGCAAAAGGCGCTGGCGAGACCCGCGACCGCTAAACCGGCAGCCGGCCAAGGACGTGACACTAACCGAATAGTAATGCCGCGGCCACCACCCAATCGGAGGGTGACGGCAGGGTTTCTGGTAGCATCCGCGGCACACGCGAGGATGACATCGAGCAATGCAACAACGACCCGTTTGGCTCTTGAGCATGGATTCCGACGGTTTCTGGGCGGCGCCCCTGACCACCGGAGGGCTCAAGGCCTACCACCAACAGTACGGCCAGCGCCCCTGCGCCATTGAACTGGTGCATTTTCGCGATCAGTCCGGCATCGACGCCTGGCGCGCGCAGTCCCTGCCGGCGCTGTTGCAGAGCTGCGAACAGAGCCTCGCGGCGGGCGGGCTGCCCGTGATCGGTTTCAGCATGTACACCTGGAACGCCGCACCTTTTCTGGCCCTGGCCCGCGAGATCAAACAGGCCTGCCCCGGCGCGCTGCTGGTTGCCGGCGGCCCCCATGTGCAGCAGGCCGAGGACTACCTGGGCAGCGAAGCCTTCGACGTCATCGCACTGGGCGAAGGCGAGGCGAGTTTCAGCGAACTTTTGGACGCGCCGGACCGCGACGCCTGGGCCGATGTGGCGGGCCTCGCCTACCTGCAGCACACCGCCGAAGGTCCCGTTATTCACACCACCGGCGAACGCGCGCGCACCGTGGCGCTGGACGAGCTGCCCTCCGCTCTGGACGTGGTGCCGCTGGCGGACAGCCAGGGCCGGCCGCTGTACGATTCCGTGGCCTACGAAACCAGCCGCGGCTGCCCGTTCAAATGCGCGTTCTGCGAATGGGGCACCGGCGCCATCGGCACCAAAATGTACCAGTTCTCCATGGCGCGGATACGCCGCGACTGGGAGATCATTATCGCCGCCGGTATTCGCGATATGTGGCTGGCGGACTCCAACTTCGGCGCGCTGCGCGAGGACCTGGACAAGGCCAGGCTGATCTGTGAACTCAAGCAGCGCACCGGCCTGCCCACCTCGTTTGCCACCTCGTGGTCCAAGAAACACAGCCCGCGCGTGCAGGACATCGTATTGCTGCTGCACCGTCACCAGCTGCTGCCCCACTACCAGCTGGCCCTGCAAACCCTGACCCCCGAGGCGCTGCGTCTCAGCAACCGGCAGAATATGCAGGCCAACAAATACCAGCCCATCGCGCAGCAGATGGCGGAAGCCGGTGTGCCGATTGCCGCCGAGCTGATCTGGGGTCTGCCCGGCGACAACCTCGCGGATTTCCAGCGCAACCTGGACACCTTGCTGGGCCAGTTTCCCAATATCAATATCTTCGGCTACACGCTGCTGCCGGGCACCGAGTTCTACCGCCGGCGCGACGAATACCGCATCGAAACCCTGCCGGTGGCGGGCTATGGCAAGGCCAAAGGCGAGTACGTGATCGGCTGCCACAGCTTTGATCGCGAGCAGGGCATGGCCGGGTATTTCCTGATTGCCGCGCACATCGTTCTGGTCCACGGCCATGTCCTGCCACTGACCACCCGCTACCTTGCGCTGCTGCCCGGCGAACTGCCCGTGTCCAGCCTGCTGTGCGCACTGCTCACCGACCTGGTCCAGGCATTCCGCGATGCCCTGGACGATCTCGACCCCCGCGACTGCATGGCCGTGTACGAAGCCCGGGCGCGGATTTTCCTCGCCATCCTGAAGGACCCGGCGCGCTGTTATGCGGTGATCAACCAGCGGCTGGGCGACTGGCTCGCAGAACACGGCGCGCCCTTATCGGCGCTGGCGGTACCGGCTATCGACCAGGCCTTCTGCCCCCGCTACGGCCAGCGCCACCGCGCCAGCCATGCCCTCCCCTGCGCAGCCACCGCCGTCAAGACCGCCCTGGACGCCATGCGCCTGCCGGATACCAGCGCCTTTGCCGGCCACGCGGAAACCCTCACCGTGGAATACCCCGGCGGTGTCGGCGATATGATCCGCGAACCCGATGCGGGCGGCTGGGTAAAAGGCCTGGTTGTTGATAATCGCCCTGCGGCGGACAGCAGCAGCGGAACGGCGAGCACAATCGCCGTGGTCAGTGTGGTTTGAGTCCTGTCAGGCTGACTGCTGTAACAGGCTCTGCACGACGGCGCGGATACGCTGCTCGATATCCCTGCGGCCGCGCCCGTCAAAGTACTGCGCACACTGCGCCCAGCTCCAGCGCTGGACAAGCCGCGCGCTCAGCAGCGGCGCATCGGGCACGGTCAGCGCCGCGCCAGGCAGGCGTCTGACCAGCTGGTGCAGGGGCGCGAGACAGGCTTCGAACTGGCGCTGGCCATTGGCGTAGAGCGCAAGGATTTCGCGGCTGCGCGCAGCCAGCGGTGCAGCGATGGCGGTGCCCGTCAGCAGTCGCAGTGCCAGTGCCGGCTCCAGATCGCGAACTGCGTCTGCCAGCAGCAATGGCAGGGACTCCGCAAACGCCGCCAGCGCCTCGGCCACCAGGCGCTCCCCCGCCGTACTGAGCCCGCGCAACACCTGAACCGAATACTGCCCGCTGCTGCCGTCGCGGTGCACGCCCAGCCGCGCCGGCAACAGCGCTGACTGCGCCCAGAACGCCAGCACATCCTCCGCACCGGCGAAACTGGACCCCAGATAATCGATACCCGCCTCGCGCGATGCCTCGACCACCGCAGCCAGCAGTGCCTTGCCAATACGGTGGCGGCGCAGATCGCGGTGAACCGCGATGCGCAGCACCCGCCTGCCCTTTAACTGCAGGCTGCCGCGCAGCCCGCCGTGCACCGCCAGGGACTGGGCCAGCAGGTGGCCGCGGGGACGGCGCTCAGCCTGCCAGATGGCTGCGGCAGTCGCGGCGTCGAAACCGCCCTCGTCCAGGGTCAGGCACACCGCCACCGGCTGCTCGCCGACCACACTCACCCACAGCCGGGCCGCGGGGTCGTCGAGCACCAGGCGCAGATCGTCGGGGGTGGTCTGGTAATGCGCCTCGGCCAGCAGGGCGAACACCTGGCGCAGCAGCGGCTCGTTGTCCGCCAGCGCAGCGGCGTCGACTCGCTCAATGCGGGGGGTGGCTGCGCCCGCACCGACGTCCAGCAGCGGCGGTTCTGCATCCAGCACCAGCAATGCACCCAGCATCGCCTCCAGCGGATCGCGATCCGCCCAGCGCACCGGCTCGCGCATTACCACCCGACGCCAGCCCGGCGTCTGCTGGTCAAGCACCGGCGTAAACCGCACATCAAACCCCCGCCCGCTGCCCTCGTAACCGTGCACGGTGGTCGCAAATACGATGCGCGGATAACGCCGCAACAAACCGTGGAGATTGGGCATGCCCATGGCCGCGGCTTCGTCGATCAACAGCAGGTCGGCCGCCGGCTGTTCGCGGAGCAGGGCATCCACGGCGATAAAGGCGATCTCACCCGCGCCGTGGTGCAGGCGCAGGCGGCTGTGGCGCGCGTCGGGCCAGCCCAGCGCGGCGTGACGAAACACACTGGCCACCGCGTCGACCCGCGGCGCGGTGACCAGAATGCGGCGCGGACGCAGCTGTTGCAGGTGCGCGGCGGCCATCCCCAGCACCGCGGACTTGCCGCG
>JAVEVZ010000352.1:0-2987 GCA_034004805.1 Spongiibacteraceae bacterium
CCCGGTGGGGTTGATCGTGTCGTGACTGCCGTAGTAATGCTGTTTGATATGGTCAAAGTTCACGGTTTTCGCAACGCCCGGCATCTGAAACAGTTCGCGCAGGTAATTGCTGATGGCCGGATAGTCGACGATTCGCTGGCGGTTGGTTTTAAAGTGCCCGTAATAGACCGCATCAAAACGCACCAGGGTGGTAAACAGCCGCCAGTCCGCTTCGGTCAACGTCGCGCCCGTCAGGTAGCGCTGTCGGCTCAGGATCTGCTCAACCCAGTCCAGCGCATCAAACAGCTTGTAGTAGGCCTCTTCGTAGGCTGGCTGCGACGTGGCAAACCCGGCCCGGTAAACGCCGTTATTAATCGCGTCGTAAACCCTGTCGTTAATCGCGTCTATCTGTGACCGCAGGGCCTCGGGGTAGTAGTCCCTGTCATTGCCGGTCAAGCCGTTAAAGGCACTGTTGAACATGCGGATGATGTCCGCCGACTCGTTGCTGACAATGGACTCCGTGTGCTTGTCCCACAGCAGCGGCACCGTGACACGGCCTTCGTAATCGGGGTCCGCTTTCAGGTACAACTGGTACAGATAATCCAGGCCGTACTGATCCTCTTTCAGTTCCCAGCCGTTACTCAGCATCAAGGGTTCGACGACCGTGACACCGATCGGATCCTGCAGGTCCTTGAGCTCGCGAAAAATCAGCGTGCGATGCGCCCAGGGGCAGGCCAGGGACACGTAGAGATGGTAGCGCCCGGCCTCGGCCTTAAAGCCCTCGTCGCCAGTGGGGCCGGCGGCGCCATCGGCGGTTATCCAGTTGCGGAAGCGACTGTCCTGGCGACGGAATTCACCGCCGCTGGCTTTGGTGTCGTACCACTTGTCCACCCATTGACCGTTCTGTAATAAGCCCATAATCAAGCCTCCTTCGATTCACTGTTCAGCGCATAAACCGGGCTGTCGTCTACAGCCCGGTGAGCGGTGTCATCCAGCCAGCACGCGGTCGATACTGACACTGCCCGCGCCACGGATCGCCAGACCGGCGCTGACCGCCAGCAAAGCCAGTGCAAACTCATAGCCGTTGTTTGCCATAAACAGACCGTTGCTCGCGTGCACCGCAAATATGGCGACCAGCATGGTCAGCGCCAGCACAACCGCCGCGGGGCGCACCAGCAGTCCTGCAATCAGCGCCAGGCCACCAAAGAATTCCGCCCCGCCCGCCAAGGCGGCCATAAGCACAGCCGGCTCCAGGCCGATAGACCCCATCCAGCCAGCGGTGCCCTCCAGGCCATGACCTCCAAACCAGCCAAACAGCTTTTGTGCACCATGGGCAGTGAAGATGACGCCGGCGGCAACCCGCAGCGGGAGCGTGTCATAGCCGGCAGCGGTACGGATAATGGGTCGCAGTAAGGTATTCATGCCTGTCTCCTGATATAAACAAATGGTTTTGTTGAAACGATGGATACAGTCTATTACCGGACTACCTGTTTAATAAGGGTTGTTATTCGTCCATACCCTTCTACTATTTAGAACAATGAAGACGGCGCTGCCCGCGAACCTCCGGAATAGAGACCATGAACAGCCTCCCCATTTCACTGGATGCACTGCAAACGCTGGACGCCATCGACCGGCGCGGCAGTTTTGCCAGGGCTGCCGAAGAGCTGAACAAGGCGACCTCAGCGGTTTCCTACACGGTGCAGAAACTGGAGGAGCAGTTGGGCGTGACCCTGTATCAGCGCCAGGGACGGCGCTCGGTGCTGACGGCCAGCGGCAGACTGCTGCTGGAGGAAGGCCGCAAGATTCTCGGCGCCACTGCCTTTCTGGCTGACCAGGTCAAGGAGCTGGCCACCGGCTGGGAGCCCAAGCTGCGTATCGGTTTGGAATCCACCACCCAGCGCGAACCTTTTTTTCAGGTGCTGGGCACACTGCTGGCGGAGCACCCCAACCTGGAGCTCGATATTCAGGAGTGCGTACTCAGTGGCGGCTGGGAGGCGCTGGAAATGGATCGCATTGATCTATTGATGGGCGCGCCGTCACCGGTACCGTTGCAAAAAGGGTTTCGGGCACTGCCGATCCCTCCCGCCGATATGCTGCTGGTGGTGGCCGCCCACCACCCGCTTGCCCGGATCGCCACTGACCCTCAGGCCATCGCAGAGCAGCTGCCCTGCCATCGGCGCATCGTGACGCATGATACCGCCAGACATAACATCATGCGTACCGCGGGTTTAACCACTGGAAAACAGGTGCTCTACGTGCAGAACATGGAGCAGAAAATCCAGGCGCAGCTGGCGGGCTTGGGCGTGGGCCATCTGCCACGCAAACTGATTCAGGCGCACCTGGACAGCGGCGCACTGATCACGCTGACCACCGACCACCCCACCACCGAAGACCAGCAACGCTATATCGCCTGGAAGATCAGCAACAAGGGCAAGGCGCTAAAGCGCACCTCGCAACTCCTGCACGACGCGTTTTCATGATCAGCGCTGGCGACGAAAACCAAACCGGCCCCTGGAAAGCCGTGAAGACGCAGCAGTCATTCGAAAGTTGCTAGTGTAGGGCGCTACATACCCCTTCCAGCTAAAGCTCCGCCGTTGCCGGATAGAACCAATAAACCCGCACATGGCCAATGTAATCCAGCACACGGGCCTGTTCCTGCAAGCGCTTGCTCAATTGTTCCGCACTGGCTTCCTTGGCGCGAATAGAATACGCCAGATCCACGTGCACCTTGCCGCTGAGATAATGCAGAACCACCTGCTCAGGTTCGAATACCACCATGTCCTTGGGCCATACCCTGCGCAAGTCCGCCAGCACTTCCCGACGCAGTGGCAGGTTGGCACACGACACTGCGACCGAATCATCCTCCGGATCAACATGTACCAGGGCGTTGTTGATATCGTCATGGGAATCAATCAGCTTGAGGCGCACATACTCGGCAATCCTGTGCCCCTCGGAGACACTCAAGCGCTCGTTCACGACAATATGTACATCGACCAAATAGCTGCCAC
>JAVEVZ010000353.1:0-2976 GCA_034004805.1 Spongiibacteraceae bacterium
CCCGGGTGGAGGCCACGTTGAGCGCCAGCCGCAACAGGGTCGCCACCAGCAGAATGGTGGGGAACACCGCGAAGTCCAGCGGCCGCAGCGCGTACACCGCCACCAGCAACACCACGATGGCCAGCGCGATATTGAAGGAGAACAACACATCCAGCAGAAACGGCGGCAAGGGCAGCGTCATCATCCCGAGGATGGTGAGCAGCAACAGCGGCACGCCCAGGTTGCCCTGGCCGAACACGCGCAGCTGGTTGATCAATTGTGTGCGTTCACCCGCCAAGACCGGTACCTATTGCTGAATTCAAAAAATTGACGCGCAACCATGCCTTTGCAAAAGCTTTGCCGCTTTTGCCCATTCCCGCGCCGCGCGATCTCGAACGGGGTATTTGCCTGACCGGCTGCTGAATTTTCCTCGCCGGACTATCAGTGCCGATGCCGGGCCCCGATATCAGGACGAGGCCTCGTAGCGCTTGCCGCGGCTGTCGAACAGCATCGCGGAAGGAATATCCAGGTGCCGCGGCGCCTGGGGCCGCTGGTCACGCCCCGGGCGGTAGGCCTTGAGCTGGAACACATAGGCCAGCACCTGGGCCACCGCCAGATAGAGCGGCGCGGGAATGCTGTCCTCCAGCTCAGTGGTGTAGTAAATGGCCCGCGCCAGCGCCGGTGCCGGCAGCAGTGGCACGTTGTGAGCATTTGCGATTTCGCGGATTTTCATCGCCAGGTGATCGCTGCCCTTGGCCACCACCACCGGTGCCCGGTCGCTGTCCTGGGCGTAGCGCAGGGCCACGGAGAAGTGCTCAGGGTTGGTGATCACCACATCCGCCCTGGGCACTTCCTCCATCATCCGCCGCTGGGCCATCTCGCGCTGCAGCTGGCGTATGCGCCCCTTGACCTCGGGCTTGCCCTCGGTGTCCTTCATTTCATCGCGGATTTCCTGGCGGGTCATCATCAGCTTTTTATTGTGGTCATAGAGCTGGTAGGGCACGTCCACCGCCGCCACCAGGATCATGGCGCTGCTGACCCCCAGGACGGTCCACAGCACAATGCGCAGGGCTTCGACCACGGCGGGTTCCAGGGCCTGTGCGCCCAGCGCCAGCACGCGCCCCTGCATCAGGGACAGCAGCAGCAGCGCGATGCCCGCCACCAGCACGAACTTGGCGACCGCTTTGCCCAGCTCCACCCAGGCGTTGAGACCCAGCATGCGCTTGAGGCCGCTGAGCGGATTGAGGCGCTTGAGCTGCGGCTGCACCGCCTTGGCGCTGATCAGCACACCGCCCAGGGCCACCGAGCCCGCAATGGCGCCTACCAGCAGCAACAGGAACAGGGGCAGCAGCGCATTGACGCTGAGGGCGAGAGAGCGCCACAGGTGGTCGATCATCAGCGCAGGATCGGCCCCGGCGCGCACCTCGAAGGCGAAGTTGCCGCGGCACAGGCGGATTGCGGCCCCGGCCAGCCGATCACCAAAGATCAGCAGACCGCCGGCGCCGGCCAGCAATACAAAGGTGGTGGTGAGTTCCCGGGAACGCGCGACCTGGCCCTCCTCCCGCGCCTTGTCCAGGCGCTTGGGGGTGGGCTGTTCTGTGCGTTCCTGGCCGGTATCGGTCTCTGCCACACGGGCCCCTCAACGGCGGGCGCCGGGAAGTCGACACCCGCAGAGGGCACAGCAAAGTCTGCGCCATTACCAGACCTGCGCCAGTCGGCGATCGGCGCCAATGCACGCTGTCGGCCTTCGGTCTATCGGACGGTGCCGAGGTCCTGACCGATCCCGCTTCAGGCCCTGGCCGAATCGAAGGGCGAGATGAGCGTCGAGCCTTCACCCGCCGGACTGGCTTCGAACTGCCGCATCAGCGTGTGTACGGCCTGGGCATGTTTGCGCGGTACATCGATCAACAGCAGGTGCCGTCCGGCGTAGATATCGTCCCGGAAGCGCGCAATCTTGTGGTTGTCCAGGGCCAGCCCGACCATGCCGCCATCCCAGGCGCCGAACAGCGTGAACACGACAACAATGACAGCGAAGGCCACCGTCTCCACCGAAGTCGACTGCTGCATCACGTTGACAATGAAGGTGGCGGCCAGCAGTCCCAGAGCTGCGCCGATCAACGCGCCGCGCTCGCCGCCGCGAATAATGTCGCGCCGGTGAAAAGGCGTGGCGCCGTGCAGATGCCGGCGGTAAACCCCCGCCTCGTCCCGGCTCAATACGTGAAAGTTCCAGTCCGCGAGCCCGGCTGCCTGCAGGCGTTCAGAAACCCGGTCGGCGATATCCATGGAATCGGTCAAATAGTACAGGCGCTTCATCGCAATCCTCCTGCCCGTTATCCGGTGTACAGATGGCACCTATCTATAACGCCTGGCAGCACCGGCGGTGAACCGGATTCCTAGACTGATTGCGTATAAACAGCTTTTTGCAGACTCCCTCAATTTATACCAGGGCGCGCATCAGCAGCAGCGTGTCTTCGGTAAGCCGCATAAAGTGCGGTCCTACTGCGCCCAGGGTCAGCCATACCACCACCACGCCAAACACCAGCATCATGGGAAAGCCCACGGCGAAAATATTCATCTGCGGCGCGGCGCGGGTCACGATCCCCAGGGAAATATTCACCACCAGCAGTGCGGTGATCGCAGGCAGCGCCAGCAGGGCCGCGGCGACAAACATCCAGCTGCCCTGGCTCACCAGCAGCCAGGGCAGACTGGCGGATGGCGCCGCGGCGACCGGCAGCGCGCTGAAACTTTCACTGAGCACCTGGATCATCGCCAGATGACCGTCAACGGCCAGAAACAGCAGGGTCACGATCATCAGGTAGAGCTGACTCATTACCGTCACCGAAATGCCATTGGCGGGGTCCACCATCGACGCGAAACCCAGACCCATCTGCATGGCCATCATCTGCCCCGCCATTACGAATACATGCAGCAGAAGCTGGAGAGCGGTGGCCAGCGCAACGCCGACAAGGATTTCCTGGGCGGCCACCACGAAGGCGG
>JAVEVZ010000354.1:0-2975 GCA_034004805.1 Spongiibacteraceae bacterium
ATCGTGGTAAGGGTCAGACGCGACAGGGTCGGATCCTCGGTGGGCGCCACATTGAGCGTCTCAATGTTATAGCCGCGCTGGGAAAACAGCCCCACGACGCGGGACAAGGCCCCCGGTTCGTTTTCCATCAGCAATGAAATAATCCGGCGCATCAGGTTCTCTCCGTCTTGTTGAGCCACATATCGCGCATGGAGCCCGGTGCCACATGCATCGGGTACACGTGTTCATGGGGATCGACGTGGACATCGAGGAACACCAGCCTGTCCTTCAGCGCGAAGGTCTCGCGCATCGCTGCTTCCAGGTCTTCCTTGCGCTCGACACGTATACCAACGTGCCCGTAGGCCTCCGCCAGCTTGATGAAATCGGGCAGTGAGCTCTCGTATTCGCTCTGCGAATAGCGTCCCGAGTACTGCATGTCCTGCCACTGTTTAACCATGCCCAGATAGCCGTTGTGCAGGTTGATGATTTTCACCGGCAGTCCGTACTGCGTGCAGGTGGACAGCTCCTGGATATTCATCTGGATGCTGCCCTCGCCCGTAACGCAGGCGACGTCGGCGTCCGGAAACGCCAGCTTCACCCCCATCGCCGCAGGCAGGCCGAAGCCCATGGTGCCCAGCCCGCCCGAGTTGATCCAGCGCCGCGGCTTGTCGAACTTGTAGTACTGCGCGGCGAACATCTGGTGCTGGCCCACATCGGAGGTGACGTAGGCATTGCCGCCCGTCGCCGCGTAAAGGCTTTTTATGACGTCCTGGGGCATGATCAGATCGGTGGACTGGTCATAGCGCACCCCGGTCCACAGACCCTGCGCCGCGCGCCACTCCTCGATCTGGGCCCACCATTCGCCCAGCGCCTGCCGGTCCGGCAGGGCCGGGGATTCGGCGCGCAGTTCTTGCAGCTGATCCAGCATATCGCGCAGCACGGAGTCCACCGCGCCGACGATGGGCACGTCCGCCGTGATGGTCTTGGATATCGACGCAGGGTCGACATCGATATGGATGATCTTGGCCGTGGGGCAGAACTTGCTGACCGTATTGGTAACCCGGTCGTCAAAGCGCGCGCCCACTGCCAGGATGACATCGCTGTGGTGCATGGCGTTGTTGGCCTCAACAAAGCCGTGCATTCCCAGCATCCCCAGAAACTGGCGGTCCGTGGCCGGATAGGCACCCAGCCCCATCAGGGTGTTGGTGACCGGGAAGTCGAGTTCACGGGCCAGCTTGGTCAGCAACTCGGAGCCATTGCCCAGCACCACGCCACCACCGGCGTAGATCACCGGGCGCCGCGCTTCCAGCAACAGGTGCACCGCCTTGCGTATCTGCCCCGAATGGCCGCGCGTGGCGGGCGAATAAGAGCGCAGCTTGACCTTCTTCGGGTAGCTGTACTCGAACTTGTCCACCGGATTGGTGAAATCCTTGGGAATATCGATCACCACCGGCCCCGGGCGCCCCGTGGAGGCGATATAGAAGGCCTTCTTGATAATGCCGGGGATATCGGCCGCTCGCCGGACCTGGAAGCTGTGCTTCACGATGGGCCGGCAGATGCCCAGCATATCGGTTTCCTGGAAGGCGTCTTCGCCGACCAGATGGCTCTGCACCTGGCCCGACAGAACGACCATCGGAATGGAGTCCATATAGGCCGTGGCGATCCCGGTTACCGCGTTGGTGGCGCCGGGACCCGAGGTCACCAGTACCACGCCCGGCTTGCCGGTGGAGCGTGCATAGCCGTCCGCCGCGTGAGTCGCGGCCTGCTCGTGACGCACCAGAATATGCGGGATGCTGGAGCGCTTGAACAGCGCATCGTAGATATGCAGCACCGCGCCGCCAGGATAGCCAAAAATAAATTCAACGCCCTCATCTTGCAGGGCCTGGGCGATCATTTCGCCTCCGGATAACAACTCCACGAAACCAACCTCGCTTACAATTGCGCTATCAAAATGGAATGGCTGTCATTGGAAACCGGCGGGATTCCAAACGACACCACCTGCGACGACCCCGGGCGGAGCCGCCACGCGAAAGCCTTGTTGGCGGAAATCCCGCCGGGGGCTTCGCAGGGTGATGCGAAGCGGGCATCTCGCAACACAGGTCGTGTGTTTGTGAGTGATCGGGCCACAACGGATGGACAGGTAGTCTCGCCGCGGATCCGGCAGGTCAGGGTTGCTGCCTGCCGAAGGCCTGGTGGCCCGATGGACCTTGAATTGTTTAACGGATGCCCTGCACTGTCAACGCCAAAACGTGATCTGCGCACTATTCCTCCCCCAAGGCGCCTGCCGGGCCATGGGATCGCTGCACAAACTGGCGGGCCAGGGCCAGCTGGCGCGTCGCCGCCAGGCACCGCAGGCGGACTTTATCCGGCGCCTGCTCAATATGCCCGGCAATCCCAGCGAGCAGGATGTCGAGCGCGGCAGATCTCCAGCACGTCCCTGGAGCGAATTGCCAGATATTTGCCATACTTGGGCATCAACCGCCCTGACGAGACATCCGCAATGCCCAAGCTTCGACACTTGTTCGTTACCGCGCTGCTGGTGCTGTTTGCAGCGAGCACGTTGCACGCGGCCAAAAGCGGCTACTACCGCTGGGTCGACGACGGCGGCAAACCGCAGTTCACGCAAAAGCCGCCCGTCGACAAACCCTATGAGTATGTCGAGGTCTCCACCGGCCATTCACAGCCGGTGAGCCGCAGCACGACCGACGCCGCCAATAACGACAGCGCCAAAGGCGCGGACGACGGCGCAGTCAAAGACCAGGAGGTGCAGGCTGCAGCAGCGAAGGACCCCGCGCTGTGCGCCCAGGCGCGCCAGAATCTCGCCACCCTGGGTGCCGGGCTGGTGCGCCTCAAGCAACCCGACGGCAGCTACACGATTCTCAGCGAAGAAGACAAAGCCGCCCAGCGCCAGCGAGCCCAGAGCGTTATCGACTTCCACTGCGAATAAGCGCAGCGGCGGCGCGCCCTGTCGAGCGCGCCGCCGTTTACCTGTTACC
>JAVEVZ010000044.1:0-13695 GCA_034004805.1 Spongiibacteraceae bacterium
CGGGCAAGGTGCTGCCCAACCTCAGGTTTGTGGTCAGCCGCAGTGCGGATGGCGGTGCGGCTGAAAGCGCTGCTCCGGCGGATACCGCGCCGGTCAGCGCGGATGCCGAGCTGCGCGAGCGGGCCAGCGCGGAGACCACCCGGCAGCTGTACCGCGATATTCAGGCGCTGCAGCAACGCCTGCTGGCGCAGCCGCGCGGCGCCACCCTGGGCGGCGTCGATTACCGCGGGCTCGGCACCGACGGTGTGGGCGGTGTGGAGAGTTTCGCGGCCCAGGACTATGCGCTGGTACTGACGGCGCTGCAGCAGGCGGCTGAATTCGCCTCTGCCAACGCCCTGGGCGCGCCGCTGGATATCGACCTGATTGAGCAGCGCCTGATCGAGCAGCTCAAACAGAAAGCAACGCCGGATGCCGCTCACAAGGTGGCGCGCAACGACGCCGATACGGTGGACCTGGTGGGGATGATCTTCCGCTTTATGCTGGAGGACGAGGCTCTGCCGGACGTGGTCAAATCCCTGCTCAGCCACCTGCACACGCCCTATCTCAAGCTGGCGCTGCTGGATCGCCGCTTCCTCGACGACGCCACCCATCCCTCGCGGCGCCTGCTGAACAGCATGGCGGAGGTCGGCGGGCGCTGGGTGGAGAACGGCGATGACCGTTCGGTGCTGCCCAAATTGCGCACCGTGGTGGAGACCATACTCCACCACTTCGCCGACGATCCGGCGCTGTTCGATGACCTGTACGAGGACTTCAGTCGCTTCCGTGAGGGTCTTGAGAAGCGCGCGGCCATGATTGAGCGGCGCAATCGCGAAGCGCAGCAGGGGCTGGAAAAGCTGGAGCAGGCCCGCAGGCGCGCCGAGAGCGAGGTGCAGGCGCGCATCGACAAGCTGGGCATCAACGAGACCATCGCGGCGCTGCTGTTGCAGCCCTGGGCGGAGTTTCTGTCCTATCACCTGCTGCGCCACGGCGAGGAAAGTCTTTCCTGGCAATCGGCGCTCAAGGTGGTCGACGGGGTGCTGTGGAGTGTGCACCCCCGCAACGCGAGGGGGTCGCGCGAGGACTTCCAGCGCCGGGTGCGCGAACTGGACGGCAATATCCGCGAAGGCCTGGCGACCATCGGCTACGACAGCAAGGCCAGTGCCGAGTTGCTGGAAAAGCTGGCCGGCGCCCAGGCGCTGGCGTTCAGCAGCGCCGGCAGTGCGCCGGATGCGCCGGCGGCCGACCGGCAGGCGCCGGCCGCAGAGGCTGTCGAGCGCAGCGCCCGCAAGCCCGCGCCGGAAGTGCCGGCACTGACCGCCGAGCAGCAGCGCGCCGCAGAGCGCCTGCAGCGGCTGGATTTCGGCACCTGGTTTGAATTCGATCAGGCGCGGGGCAAGCCGCTGCTGCTGAAGATGTCCTGGTTCAGCAAGATGAGTTCACACTATATGTTTGTGAATCAGGTCGGCGTCAAACAGCGCGTGGTGCCATTGAACGAACTCGCGGTGGAAGTCGCCGCGGGCAGGGCGCGGGTGGTGGAAATGGACGGACGCTCGTTTATGGAGCGGGCCTTCGAGGCTATCGTCAAGCGTCTGCGCAAGGCGGCGCCGGCCTGACGGCCGGCGCGCTCCCGGTCCCGTTATCCCACCGGACCGGCCACACCGAAATTACCAGGCCGACGGCCCGCGCACATCCAGCACGATGTCGCCCGCCTTCTTCCACAGCGCCTCGACATCCACCTTGATACCGACTTCCGCGCGCCGTGAAATCATGGTGATGGGGAACAGGAATTCGCCGTGGCCGGGAATTTCCAGCGCCCGTGACCGCCCCCGCTTGTCCTCGTAGATCTTCCACAGAAGGCCATAGCGGTCTTTCAGCAAATCTCCCAGCACCACGCCCATGGCCTGCAGCTCTGCGGTGTCATCGCCGCTGATCACGTGTTCGTCGAGCAGCCGCTGGAGCAACTGCAGATCGTTGTCCGGCGTGCCGCGCAACTGCATGCCCAGCTCCCGGCGGGCGAGCGCGTCGATGTGGGCGCGCTGTTCGCTCATATAGGTCTGGTCTCCGAGGGTCAGCTCGCTGCTGCGCCATTCCTGCGCCGTGGCGGACCCCGTGGACAGCCCGCCGATACAGGCCAGCCAGATTGCCAGTGCGATATAGCGTGTCATGTCGTTTCCCTCCGGTTCAGCGCTCCAGTTTACGCGCCTTGTCCGCGTCGACAAGCGCAGCCGCTGTGGTCCGGGCGGGGCCGTGCAGGCTGCTTGTGATTCACGGGGGCGCTCAGTACCATAGCGGTTTTTCGCCCGCGGAGCCCTCGATGATTGCAGGCAGCCTTGTCGCCCTGGTGACCCCCATGCGCCCCGACGGGGCACTGGATTGGGACGCCCTGGCCAAGCTCATCGACTGGCACGTGGCGCAGGGCACCAGCGGTATCGTGGCGGTGGGCACTACCGGCGAGTCCGCGACCCTGGATATGGACGAGCATATCGAGGTGATTGAGGCGGTAGTGCGCTACACCGCCGGTCGTGTGCCGGTGTTTGCGGGCACCGGCGCCAACTCCACCTCCGAGGCGATCCTCCTCACCCGCGGCGCGGCGCGGGCCGGGGCCGACGCCTGTCTGCTGGTCACGCCCTACTACAACAAGCCCACCCAGGAAGGCCTGTACCGCCATTTCAAGGCGATCGCCGAGGCCTGTGATATTCCGCAGATTCTCTACAACGTGCCGGGGCGCACCGCCTGCGACATGAAGAACGAGACCGTGGCGCGACTCGCCGATATTCCCAATATCGTGGGCATTAAGGATGCCACCGGCGACATTCCCCGCGGCCGCGAGCTGATTGCGCTGGTCGGCGACCGCCTGGCGGTGTATTCCGGTGACGACGCCACCGCCCTGGACCTGATCCTGGCCGGTGCCAAGGGTGATATCTCCGTCACCGCGAACGTCGCACCCGCCGCCATGGCGGCGATGTGCGCGGCTGCACTGGCCGGTGACGAAGTCCGCGCGCGGGAGCTCAACGCGCCGTTGCTGGCCCTGCACCAGAAGCTGTTTGTCGAATCGAACCCTATCCCGGTGAAGTGGGCCCTGCACGCCATGGGGCATATCACCGAGGGAATCCGCCTGCCCCTGACGCCGTTGTCCGCTGCCGCCCAGCCGGCAGTGCGCGCCGCCCTCGCCGAGGCCGGCATCCTTGTTTAAGCGATCTGTGATGATGTCTGTGTTGCGTAATAGCTGGCCAGTGGCGCGGGCAATGGCGCTGCTGGCGGCGCTGCTGGCGGTGAGCGCCTGTGGCTGGCTGGTGGGTGAGGACGGTATATTCCGGGACCGCTCCGGTGATTACCGCCATGCGCGCCTGACGCCCCCCCTGGAAATACCCGACGGGCTCGACCAGGAAGCTATCGAGGGCAGCTTCGGTGTGCCGCCGATCGAGGACGAATCCCAGTTGCAGGACGAGTTTGTAGTACCGCGCCCGGAAGCGCTGTCCCAGACCCCCGAGCAGGAACTGGTGCGCATCCAGCGCCTGGGGGACGAGCAATGGATACTGGTGGCGACCAGCCCCGGTCAGCTGTGGCCCCGCCTGCGTGGCTTTCTCAATATCAACCAGATCGGCGTTACCCGGGCGGATGCGGTGGCGGGCATACTCGAGACGGCCTGGCTGGAACCCGCCAACGAGGCGCTGTTGCCCGAGCGCTACCGGTTTCGTATCGACCAGGGCGTGCAGCGCGGCAACTCGGAAATCTACGTTGTACAGGCTGATCGCCGCGCCGGTGACGACTGGCCGGAGCATTCCAGTAACAAGGAGCGCGAGTCCCTGATGACGCAGGAACTGGCCCAGTTTCTGGCCAACAGCGCACTCGCCGGCTCGGTGTCGATGCTGGCCCAGCGGGCGATCGACAGCGAGGGCAAGGTGTTTCTGCGCCGCGACGACGAGCGGGCCCCGTATCTGGAACTGTTTCTGCAGTACGAGCGCGCCTGGGCGTCCCTGGGTCTGGCCTTGGAAAAGGCCGGTTTTGAGATGGATGATCGCAACCGCAGCCAGGGCCAGTACTGGGTGCGCATCGACCCCAACAAGAAAGACCTGGCGGAAGAAGAAGAGAAGCGCGGCTGGTGGCGCAGCTTTATCGGCTTCTTCAGCTGGGGCGGCGATGACGACGGTGAGGGCGAACTGGTCAGCTACGTGGTGACCCTGCGCGAGCAGTCGCCGCGGATTCTGCAGATCACCATCGCCCGCCAGGACGGCGCGGCCACGCCGGTTGGCGAGGCCGATAATCTGCTCAAGCGCATCAAGCGTTCGATTAACTAAAGCGGGCGGCGCCTGAATAAACTTCGGTGGTTGACCAGGCCTGCAAACTGAGGGGAGCTTAGCCCCATGCGATTTGCGTCGCTGGGCAGCGGCAGTCGCGGCAATGCCACGCTTGTGGAAGCCGATGACAGTTGCGTGTTGGTGGATTGCGGATTTTCGCTGCGCGAAACTGTGCGTCGTCTCGCTCTGCTGGGGCGAGCGCCGGAAGATCTCACCGCGATCCTCGTGACCCACGAGCACGGCGACCACCTGCGCGGCGTTGCGACACTGGCCCGGCGCTACGGGCTGCCGGTCTATGCCACGCCGGGCACGGCCCGGGGCGAGACCATTGCCGAGCTGACGACCCTGTGCCCGGTGGACCTGCGCCAGAGTTTTGCGGTGGGCGCTCTGGATGTACTGCCGGTGGCGGTGCCCCACGATGCCCGGGAACCCTGCCAGTACGTGTTCCGGCACCGTGGCCGGACGCTGGGGGTGTTGACGGACCTGGGCTGTGTCACGCCTCAGGTGCAGGACAGCTATCGGCAGTGCGATGCGCTCATGCTGGAGTGCAACCACGATGTAGCGATGCTTGCGACGGGGCCTTACCCGGCGTTTTTGAAACGGCGGGTCGGCGGTGATTTCGGTCACCTCAACAACCTGCAGGCGGCGGGCCTGCTGGCCGCGTTGGAGCAGGCGCGTTTGCAGCACCTGGTTTTGTCGCATATCAGTGAGAAGAACAATACCCGACAGCGGGCGGAGGCGGCGGTTCAGGCCGTCCTGACCACCCGGGTGTCGGTGTTCAGTGCCGACCAGGCGTCCGGTTTCGCCTGGCGGGAAATTGTCTAACGCAGTTTGAACAGTACTGGTACAGATCATGGAAAAACGTGAAGAGCTCTATTCCGGCAAAGCCAAATCGGTGTTCAAGACCGACGACCCCGAGCGCTACATCCTGCATTTTCGCAACGACACCTCCGCCTTCGACGGCAAGAAGCTGGCGAAGCTGGATCGCAAGGGCATGGTCAACAACAAATTCAATGCCTTCATCATGGAGAAGCTGGCTGCTGCGGGCGTGCCGACCCACTTTGAAAAGCTGCTGTCGGACCAGGAGTCGCTGGTCAAGAAGCTGACCATGTTTCCCCTGGAGTGCGTGGTGCGCAATATCGCCGCGGGCTCCATCTGCCGCCGCCTGGGTGTGCAGGAAGGCATTGATCTCAACCCGCCCACCTTCGAGTTTTTCCTCAAGAACGACGCGCTGGGCGATCCGATGATCAACGAGTACCACATCGCCTCCTTCGGCTGGGCCGAGCCCCAGTACATCGAGCGCATGAAGGAGCTGACCTTCCAGGTCAACGATATCCTCAAGGCCCTGTTCCTGGCCCACGACATGCTGCTGGTGGACTACAAGCTCGAATTCGGTCTGTACCATGGCGAAGTGGTATTGGGCGATGAGTTCACCCCCGACGGCTGTCGCATCTGGGACAGCAAAACCCGGGAAAAACTCGACAAGGACCGTTTCCGCCAGGACCTGGGCAATGTGATCGAGTCCTACGAGCTGGTGGGGCGACGCCTGGGCATGACGTTTTAGGCTCAAGTTCAGGTTGAAGTATCGGACGCCGGGTACGCCGGCGCTGAGTATTGCCTCTGAATGTCGACGCCGCTTCACTCAGGCGTCGCTGCCGACTGATAGCCGTTGTTTTTGGTGCCTATGCGTCAACTGCGTCTGCCACTGTTGATTCTTCTGCTCGCACTGTTTGGCGCTGGCCAGATCGTGGAGCAGGCGCACAGCCATCAGGTGGGCGATGCCGACGCCTGTGTGATCTGTCATTTTTCACCGGCGCTGGCCACGGCGCCGGCGCTGCAGTTGGCGCTGGCCACTGCGGCGCAGTCTGTTTTCGACAACGCGCCAGCCAGCGCTGCGCCCGCGGCACGGGTGCTGGCCTTTCGCTCCCGCGCGCCACCTTTTCTTCGCTCCTGACAGTTCCGATCTGTTGCGTGTTGCGCGGCACAGGGTTGCTGCGCGATCCATTTTTCTGGAGTGAATGAGATGAAATCTGCCTTGACCGGCCTGGCGCTGTGTGCCGGGTCGACTGTGTTTGTTGCCGGTGCCCACGCGGGCGCCGAACCCCATGCCCTGGAACATGTCCTGGTGAGCGTGCCGCTGCACAGACAGCGCTCGGAGACTGCGCTGCCCGTCACGGTGATCAGCGGCGAGGCCCTGCGCGCCCAGGCCGCGGCCACCATCGGCGAAACCCTGGCCAATACCCCGGGACTGGCCAATGCCTCCTTTGGCCCCGGTGTCGGCCAGCCGGTAATAAGGGGCCAGCAGGGACCGCGGACTGCGGTGCTGGTCAACGGCCTGGGCAGTGCCGACGCCGCCAGCGTCAGCGCCGACCACGCAGTGTCCGTCGAGCCCCTGCTGGCCGACAGCGTGGAAGTGCTGCGCGGTCCGGCCACGCTGTTATACGGCGGCGGTGCGATCGGGGGAGTGGTGAATGTGATCGACAACCGCGTGCCGTCGGCACTGCCGGATGCTGTGACCGGTGGTTTCGAGCAGCGCCACGACAGCGCCGCGGATGCCGATACCACGGTGGCGCGCCTGTCCTTCGCCACCGGCAGTCTGGCCTGGCATCTGGATGGCCTGTACCGGGACTGGAACGCGGTGGAGATTCCCGGCCTCGCCTTTGACCGCCGCGCGATTGCCGACCTCGACGAGAGCGGCGACGGCTATATCGCCAACAGCGATGGCCGCACCCGCACCGGCACGCTGGGGCTGTCGTGGATAGGCGACCTGGGCTACATCGGGCTGGCCTATAACCGTCTCGACAATGACTACGGCATTCCGCCCGGCGCCCACGACCCCCATGATCCCCTGGCTCCGGGCGAGGATCACCATGACGCGGGTATCCGCCTCGATATCACCCAGGACCGCTACGATATCGCCGCCGAACGGCGCGATCTGGGGGTGCTGCAGGCTGTGCGCTGGCGCGTCAGCTACAGCGATTACCAGCACCGCGAGCTCGAAGGCAGCGGCGAAGTCGGCACGGTATTCCACAACACCGCCTGGGAGCACCGGCTGGAACTGGCGCACCGGCCTCTGGCGGGCTGGACCGGGGCACTGGGCGTGCAGTGGCTGGACCGTGACTTTGGCGCGATGGGCGCGGAGGCGTTTATTCCCGAGGTGGATATCCAGCGCCGGGGTGTGTTTTTGGTGGAGGACTACCACCTCGACGCCTGGACCTTCGAATTGGGTTTGCGGGTGGATCGGGACAGCACCACGCCCCGCAATGGGCCCCGGCTGAGCCATACCGCCGTCAGTGGTTCGGCCTCGGTGCTGTGGGCTTTTCACGACAACTATGGCCTGGGCCTTGCCTTCAGCCGCGCGACGCGCGCCCCGGTGGTCGAGGAGCTGCTGTCCAATGCGGGGCTGGCGGACATCAACGACTGCGTGGTGCACGCCGCCACCGGGGCCTGTGAGCAGGGCAACCCGGCGCTGGATACCGAGCGCTCCCATAATCTCGATATCAGCCTGAACATTGACCAGCCGCGCTACAGCGGCTTTGTCACGGTCTATTACAACGACTTCCAGGACTACATCCATCTGGCGGACACCGGCCTGACCGTGGATGAGGCCCCGGTGCTGCGCTACACCCAGCGCGATGCGAGGTTTGTCGGCGTGGTGGCGGAGTTGCGCGTGCCACTGGCGTAGCATGCCAGCGGTGGGTGGGCCGTGACCGCGAGCGGCGACTGGCTGCGGGGCACCCTGACCGGCGCCGGTGAGCGCGGCGACAGCGACGTGCCGCGCCTGCCGCCGCGGCGCCTGGGCCTGCGCCTGGACTGGTCGCGGCTGGCCTGGGCTGGCTATCTCAGCGTGTGGGACGCCGCCGACCAGAACCGGCCCGGTTGGAACCAGAATCCCACGGCCGGCTATACCCGCTGGGATGCGGGGCTGGACTACCGGCTGGACTGGAAAGCCACCGAGGTCACTCTGTTTCTCAAGGGCAGGAATCTCAGTGACGAAGAAATCCGGCTCTCGACATCCTTCCTGCGCGAGGTGGCGCCGGAGGCCGGGCGCTCGCTGGAGCTGGGGTTCCGGGTGGAGTTCTGAGGCTGCGCTCTGTCCCGGGTCCGCCGTGCGGCGGGCCCGGGGCTTCAGTTCAGGCGCATGGTCGCCGAGATGGGGTTGTGGTCCGAGCTGATGACCTTGTGAACGTCGGCGCTCTCAAAGCGCAGGTTGCGAAAGAACAGGTGGTCCAGTGCATAGCCAAAGGCCTGGCGGCGGTGATCCTCGCTGAGCGCGACATGATCCAGCCCCAGCGCCGTGACCAGGTCATCGAGAATGCTGAGCCGCTTGCCGCGCCAGGTATTGAAATCGCCACACAGCAGCAGGGGGCCTTCGTGGTGGGACACGGCGTCGTACAGCGCCTCCAGCTGGGCGCGGAAGTGGCGGGTGCCGGCGGTGAAATTGATGGCGTGGACATTGCCGACCAACAGTTTGGCGCGCTCGCCGTCTATCCGGTATTCCGTGATCAGGCTGGCCTTGGGCAGGCGGGTAAAGGGTTCGCGGTGTCGATGGGGTTGGGCGGCGTGGGTGCGCGCGCGGCTCAGGGTCAGCACGCCGGTGGTCAGGCTGGGGCCGCGAAAGCCGGGGGCGAAGGCCCAGCAGCTGCTGTCCCCCAGCACTTTCTGCATCGCGTGTTCGAGGCGCGCTTCCTGAATCATCACCAGCTGCTTGTCGGTGACCAGCTCGCCCAGATCCTTGCGCCAGCCCGGTCGGCTGCCCTTGGCGATATTCCAGCTCAACAGCGCGATGTGTTCGGGATTCAGTGCGGGTAACAGCATAATCGCCAGCGCGACTCCGGTGATGTGGGCGTTATTGTGCCGCCTTCTGCGGCGCGAGCGCCAGCGCGGTCGGGGTTGGCTTTGAATATGGTGGCGCGGAGGTGCGACATCAATGGTGGATAGTGCGTATCAGCGCACAAGGTCGCACAAAGTCGGTCACCCTCTTGCCCTTTGGCCCCTGGCACTGCAGATTGTCCGTCAGATTCCTTGGCATCACGATGTGTCCAGTTTGGTAATCAGCGGCAACGAGGAGCGAGCAGGTTTGATGATCGCCACGCCCCGGCGCTGGTGTGCTTTGCTGTTGTGGCTGAGCTGGGGCGCCTGTGCCGAGCCTGAACCTTCACCCAGCGCGTCTGATGCAGCGCCGGCACTGGACCTCACGACGCCGGCTTACGAAGTCCCTTCCTATGAGTCGGGCGAGGACACAGAGTTCCCCGCAACCGCGCAGGATCAGGCAATACCCGCGGCCGATCAGGGCGATGAACCACCGGCCGCAGACGGTGGCGCGGCGGAGGACCCAGACGATAACGGCGACCTGCCCGACGCCGTGGTTGAACTGATGTCGCCCCACTATGACCGCGTCAGTCGCTGGATCGAAAACACCGCGCGTGGCCTCGACCGGTTTTTCGGCAGCGATGAAGCCTGGCTGATCGACAACGAGACCTACCTGCGGGTGAGCGAAACCATGGTCTATGACCAGCGCGGGCACTACAACGATTCTCTGCGCCAGAAGCTGCGCCTCGATCTGCCCACCGCCAAGGAGCGCCTGCGGGTGGTTATCGAGTCGGCGCCCGACGACCCGGAGACACCCACCGACCGCGCCCCGGGCAATACCCGCATCAGTCAGGACAACACGGTATTCGGGCTGTCCAGCAGCCGGCAGCGCGACCCGCGCAAGGGCTGGAGTCTGCGCAACCAGATCGGCGCGCGCTTCCGGATGCCGCTGGACCCCTATGTGCGCAGTATCGCCAAGCGCACCTGGGCGCTGGAAAGTGGCTGGGAACTGAACAGTTATAACCGGGTGGCCTGGCTGGACAGCGAAGGTTACTCCGCCACCAGCCGTATCGACGTCGCCAAACCGCTGGACGAGGTGCGCCAGTTGCGCTGGATTACGGACTTCCGCTGGCGCGAAGAGGAGGACACGCTGGAGCTGCGGGAGAGCCTGAACCTGACGTATATCCTGAATCGCCGCTCCGCCATCAACTACGCGGTGGGCTTCAACGGTCACAGCTGGTCGCACATGCTGGTCGATACGGCTTTCGTGTTCGCAGATTACCGGCGCAATATTTATCGCGAGCTGATCTACGTCAACGTGACCCCCAGTATCAGCTTTCCGCGGGAGCAGGATTTCCGCTCCAACTGGGCCATCAGCGTCGAAGTGGAATTTTACTTTCGCGACGAGCTGTGACGGCTGGCGCCTCCCCTTTCACTGCCGCCTGAATCCGGACTCAGCTGTCTCCGCGCTCCGCCTCCAGCTGGCGCGCTTCCTCGTCGGTCGGCACTTTCCACTTGTCATGACTCCACAGCCAGCCCTCGGGCTGCTCGCGGATGCTGCGCTCGGCCGCGGCGATAAAGGCGTCCAGGATGGCGAAGCCGGATTTGGCGTGGGGCGGGTCGGCCAGCACTTCGATGCGGCAGCTGTAATGGCCGCGGCGCCGGCGCTGGATGGCAAAGAACAGCACCGGCAGGCCGGCGGCCTGCGCCAGCTTCTGCGGCCCCTGGTAGAACGGTGCCGGGCGGCCGAAGAAATCGTGCCAGTAGCGCGTATCGCGGCGCCCCGGGGCCTGGTCTGCCGCCAGCACAAAACTGCGGAACTGGCGTCGCGCCCGCAGAATATCGCGCCCGGCGTCCTTGAAGGCCACGGGCTGTACGCCGAAGCGGGCGCGGGTCTTGAGCATGAAACTGTCGGTATGGGCGTTGTGCAGGGGCTTGTAGACCACCGCCATGGGGCAGGGCAGGTGCGGCACCATGGCCTGCAGCATCCACTCCCAGTTGGCCTGGTGGCAGGCCAGGAACAGCATCGACTGCTGGCGCTCCAGATAGGGCTCGAGCACCTCGATATTGTCGAAGCTGGCGCGGGCGGCGATGGCTTCGGGGCTCATGCGGCTGGCTTTGATGGTCTCCAGCGCCACGTCGGTGAAGTTGCGGTAAAAGCCCCGCTCAATGTGTTTGCGCTGTTCTGCGGTCAATTCGGGGAAGGCGTGGCGCAGGTTGCTGCGCACCAGACCGAGACGGTAGCGTACGACCCGCCGCAATACCCAGGCCAGTACATCGGACAGGGCGTACAACACAGGGAACGGCAGGCGGGCCAGCAAACTGTAGAGAACGTTCATGAGCAATCCATGGGCGACAGGCCGGCTATTGTAATGGCTGGTCCGCCTTTGCAAAGCCCGCGGGGATGCACTGGCATCCCGCGGGGGATGGGGCTAAGGTGTCCGGGGCTGCCATGGCTTGGCACTGGGCGGGAATGAACCGGAATGGGTACCGTGAACCGCGGCCCTGCTTGAACACCACATCGGCGAACAATAACAGCATGATTGACCAGCGACGCTTTGAACGCAGCCCCAGTGACGTGCAGGTGGAAATCAGCCACCCCAGCCTGGGCACGTTCCGGGTCAAGGCCCGGGACCTGTCCGACGGTGGGTTGTTCGTGTACATGGGCAGTCACACGTCGCCCCCGGTGGGCACGGTGGTGCAGGTGCGCATCGGACGTCATACCGGCATGATCAATGCAGAGCCCGTCGCCATGCGCGTCGTGCACCAGCAGCGCGACGGTATTGGTCTGAGTTTCGGGGGCTGATCCCCGGTTCTGTTGGCGCATGCGGATCGGGACGGCGCGCCCGATCCGGCGAGAGGGCGGCATCGCGGAGGTCGGGCGTCGCGCGGCAGGCAGCAGGTACAAGACACCGTGTATTCGGTATAAAGTGGACGTCTTTTGGCTCAGGGGCCCACCGTGATCGAACAGCGGGAATCCATACCAGCAAGCGGGATCGGCCAGTTGGCCCGGGCCAACCTGTGCCTGCTGGAAGGCGCGCTGCGCGAGCAGTGGCACCTGGGGCAGCAGATCGCGCTGTGCTGGTGCCAGGTGCCCGAGGGCATCGATGTGCTGATGGTGCCGCACTACTACCTGGCGAACTTTACCGCCAGCCTCAATGACTGTTCGCCCACTGACCGCCTGGACGCCCTCAACGGCAAGTTTATCCGTCAACTGATCGGCGGCGAGCGGCAGATGAGCATCGAGGATTTTCGCGGCACCGCGCGACGCCTGGAGCTGCCGCCCTGCCGGATCGAGTTGCCCATTCCCCTGCGCGGCGAAGCCGTGGCGGCGGCCGAAGCGCTGGTGCGCCGCTTCAGCATCAGTTATGTGCCCAAGCGGGCGGTGCTGTTGTTCGATATCGTCGATTTCTCCCTGTACACCCCCTTTGAACAGACCAGCCAGCTCAACAGCCTGTCCTATTCCCTCAACGCTGCCTGCAGCAAGCTGCTGCGCAAGAACATCGCGGTGGATTTTGCTCGCACCACCACCGGCGACGGCTTCTATGTCTGGCACCGCAGCACCAGCCCCACGTCCCATGTGGAACTGTTCCAGTTCATGCTGCTGACCCTGGCCGACAACGCCATTGCACGGCGCAAGGCGCGGGGCAATACCGCGCCGTTGCTGCGCACCGGATTTCATATCGGCAGCCACTACGAGTTCAACCAGGTGGAAGGTCTCAACCCGACCTTGTCGAGCTATATCGTCGGCGATGTCACAATTGAGCTGGCGCGGATGCTCGATAAAGCCAGGCCGGGGCAGATCTTTCTCGGCGAGTTCGCCGCCACCATGCCCACCTCCAGCAGTGACGCCGCCTATCTGGTGGACGTCGACAGCCCGCGCTTCGTCGAGCGCCTGGGCAAGCACCTGGAAGGACTGCGCGGGCTGGAGATCGCGGGTGAGCGGGTCATTGCCATGCACTGCTATCTCAGTGGCGAGTCGGGCTCGTCGGCGGGCTCGCTCGCGCGGCGCTACCGCATTACCGACAAGCACGGCCGTTCGCGGGACGCCTACAACCTGCGCATCAATATCCACACCCGGGAGGGGCGGCCGCTGATTCTGGGCGTACAGGAAGGCCTGGGCCCGGAGCCCGTGACCGACCGGCGGTCGCCACACACGGGGTCCCAGGCGCGCGCCGCGTCGAGTGCGGCCAAGCCCCTGTGGTCGCCGCTGTCCGCGCGTCGCGCGCGCAGGGTAGGAGGAGAGTGAGGCGGTGAGCGACTACGACGTGACGGGCCGGGTCAAGGTCACTGAGCCGCGGGCGGTGTGTGCGGCGATCAAACATATTTTCCGGCTGCGCTACCCGCATTTTGCAGAGCAGCGGCTGGATACGCTGTTCGACGATTTCGCCCAGTTGTATCGCGGCGAGCGCCCCGGCTTCCATGCCTGCGAAACGGGCTATCACGATATGCGCCATGTGCTGGACGTGACGCTGGCGATGGCGCGTCTGCTGGATGGCTACGAGGCCGAGCAGCCGCCGCATCTGGCGCTGGGGGCGCAGCTGGCGTTTGTCGGGGTCAGCGTGGCGTTGTACCACGACGCGGGGTATATCCGGCGCCGCGGCGA
>JAVEVZ010000355.1:0-2946 GCA_034004805.1 Spongiibacteraceae bacterium
AGCAGGGCTGTGCGTGGCGTGATATCCAGCGTCCAGTACAGTACCGGCGCCAGCAGCGCGCAGGTGATCGCGAAGTGCAGGATGCCGGTGCCCAGCACTTCGGGCCTGAGCAGGGTTCGGGCGCGCAGCTTGAGGCCGACGCTGAACAGCAGCAGCAGAACCCCGAGGTGCGACACATATTGCAGGATGGGACCGTTTTCTGCCGGGATATCCAGCCAGCCGCTGCTGGCGCTGATGGCAAAGCCGGCGGCCAGGTAGCCGATCAGCGGTGGCAGGCCGATGGCGCGCACCAGCAGGCCCAGGAAAAAAGCGAACGCGATCCAGATGGTCTCAAGCATCGAAGGGCAGCTCCGCCTCTTTTATTGTCATCAGGAACGCCTCGCCAAAACGCTGCAGTTTGCTGTCGCCCACACCGGTGATCTGCAGCAGGGCCTGCGGCGTGGTCGGCCGCTGTTCGAGCATTTCGCGCAATGTGGCATCGTGAAAAATGACGTAGGGTGGCACGCCGTGTTCCTCGGCCAGCCGCTTGCGGCAGCCCCTGAGGGCCTGCCACAGGCCGAGGTCTTCGGGGGCGATATCCGGCAGTGCGCGCCGCCCCGGCTGCGGGCTGCTGACGACCGTCGCATCCTTGCGCAGCTGAAGGGCCTGCTCGCCGCGCAGTATCGGCCGGCAACTGTCGGTGAGCCGCAGGCCGCCGTATTGGGGGTCGATATCCAGGTGGCCCAGCGCCACCAGCTGGCGCAGGATCGAGCGCCACTGGTCGGCGCTGTACTGCTGGCCGATGCCGTAGGTGGACAGCTGATCGTGGCCCAGGCCCAGCAGCTTTTCACCGCGCCCGCCGCGCAGCACCTCGATGATATGGCCGGCGCCGAAGCGCTGCCCGGTGCGGTAGACGCAGGACAGCGCCATGCGTGCGGGCTCGGTGGCGTCCCAGGTTGCCACCGGCTCAAGGCAGTTGTCGCAGTTGCCACAGGGCTGGTCGAGGGTGTCGCCAAAATAGCGCAGCAGGATCTGGCGCCGGCAGCGGGTCACTTCGCACAGACCCAGCATCGCGTTGAGACGCTGCTGTTCGTGGCGCTTGAAGTTGTCGTCGCCCTCGGAGCCGGCCATCATCTGGCGCAGCTTGACCACGTCTTCAAGGCCGTACAGCAGCAGCGCGGTGGCGGGCAGGCCGTCGCGCCCGGCGCGGCCGGTTTCCTGGTAGTACGCCTCGATGCTCTTGGGCAGGTCGAGATGGGCGACAAAGCGCACATCGGGCTTGTCGATGCCCATGCCGAAGGCGATGGTCGCCACCATGATCACCCCGTCCTCGCGCAGAAACCGACTCTGGTTGTGCTGGCGCAGGTTGCCGGGCAGCCCGGCGTGGTAGGGCAGCGCGTTGTAGCCCTCGCGAACCAGCCACTCGGCGGTGGCTTCCACCTTGTTGCGCGACAGACAGTAGACGATGCCGGCGCTGCCCGCCTGTTCGTCGCGCAGAAACTGCAGCAGCTGCTGTTTGGGCTTGTTCTTCTGGTGTATCCGGTACTGGATATTGGGGCGGTCGAAGCCCACGATAAACTGGCGCGCGTCATCCAGCGCCAGCCGCGCGATGATTTCCTCGCGGGTGCGGACATCGGCGGTGGCGGTCAGCGCGATGCGCGGCACGTCGGGAAAGGTCTGGTGCAGTATGTCCAGGCGCAGGTAGTCGGCGCGAAAATCATGGCCCCACTGGGCGACGCAGTGGGCCTCGTCGATGGCGAACAGGGCCAGCCTGACCCGGCCCAGCAAATTCAGGGTCCGGGGCTGGAGCAGGCGCTCGGGGGCGACGTACAGCAGGTCCAGCTCGCCGCGCAGCAGAGCCTCTTCCGTGTCGCGGACCTCGGCGGGCGTCAGGCTGGAGTTCAGGTAGCCGGCCCTGACCCCCAGCTCCCGCAGGGCGCTGACCTGGTCCTGCATCAGCGCAATCAGTGGCGAGATCACAATGCCGGTGCCTTCGCGCACCAGGGCGGGAATCTGGTAACACAGCGATTTTCCGCCACCGGTGGGCATCAGCACCAGGGCATCGTCGCCGTCGATCAGGGTATCGACGATCTGTGCCTGGGAGCCGCGAAAGCTGTGGTAGCCGAACACATGTTCGAGGACGGATTGGGCGGATATGCTCATGAGGCGGCAGTATACCGGCTTGGCGTGTCCGCGCACCCGCGGACATGCGCGGGTGCTTTGGTCGCCGGTCACAGGGACAGCGCTGTGCGCCCCTCCCGCGGCAGGCGGGTGGCGACTGCAGCCTGAGATCCAGGATCCCGAATGGGAATCTGGTCAAATGTGCTTATAATGCGCACCTTTCGTCCGGAGAGATCCGGATGCCGGGAACCGGTGCGGGCCTCACGCCGCTCGCCACAACAAATAGCAGAAGCATGAACCGATACCCACTCTGGAAATACCTGCTCCTTTTACTCGTCCTCGTCCTGGGCCTTTATTACGCGGCACCCAATCTGTATCCCCCCGACCCTGCCGTGCAGATCAGCGGTGAGAGCAGTGCCTCCGAGCTCGATGCCAGCGCCGCGCAGCGCGTGGGGGCCGCGCTGGATGAGGCGGGTATCGCCTATTTCGGACTGGAAGTGGCGGAAAGCAAAAAGAATATCCTGGTGCGCCTGGAACACCGCGATGACCAGCTGCGTGCACAGAAGCTGATCAAGCGCGCGCTGGGCGATGAGTTCGTGGTGGCGCTGAACCTGGCGCCGACCACGCCCAAATGGCTGATGGCCGGCGGCGCCCAGCCCATGAAGCTGGGCCTGGATCTCTCGGGCGGCGTACATTTCCTGCTGCAGGTGGACACCGATGCCGCGCTCAAGCGGCGCCTGGAGTTCTACGAGACCGGCATCAAGCGCAAGCTGCGTGAAGAGCGGATTCGCGGCCTGGTGCGCCTGCAGGACGACGGCGTCATACGCGCCACCTTCCGCGACGCCG
>JAVEVZ010000045.1:0-13523 GCA_034004805.1 Spongiibacteraceae bacterium
GCCGTTGATCGAGGAGCCGATCACGCGGTCGCCGGTTTGCTTGCTGACGGGCAGGGATTCGCCGGTCAGCATCGACTCATCGACGTCGCTGCGGCCTTCCAGGACCTCGCCGTCCACCGGAATCTTCTCGCCCGGGCGCACCCGCAGACGGTCGCCCAGTTCAACCTGGGCCAGCGGTATGTCGCTCTCCTGGTCGTTGTCATCCACCCGGTGGGCGATGTCCGGCGCCAGCCGCAGCAGCGAGCGCAGGGCTTCGCCGGTCCTGGCGCGGGCGCGCAGTTCCAGCACCTGGCCCAGCAGGGTCAGGGAAATGATCATGGTGGCGGCCTCGAAGTACACCGCCACCTGGCCGTCCATGCGCAGGGCGTCGGGGAAAATCTGCGGCACCACGGTGGCGGCCACGCTGTAGACATAGGCCACGCCCGAGCCCAGGCCGATCAGGGTCCACATGTTGGGGTGACGGTTTTGCAGCGAGGCCACGGCGCGCTGGTAGAAGGGCAGGCCGGCCCACAGCACCACGGGGGTGGCCAGGATCAGCTCCACCCAGCGCTGCCACTGCACGGGCAGGACGTGCACCATCGAAATCACCATCACCGCGACGCTGAGCGGCAGGGTCCACCAGAAGCGGCGGCTGAAGTCGATGAGCTCCGGGTTGTCCTCTTCCTCGGCGGAGGGCATCGCCGGCTCCAGGGCCATGCCGCACTTGGGGCAGGTGCCGGGGCCCTGCTGCTCCACCTCGGGATGCATGGGGCAGGTATAGATGGCGTTGGGATCGGCCGGCGGCGCTGGCGGGCGCTCGCCGAGATAATCCGCAGGCGCGGCCTGGAAGCGCTGCAGACAGCGGGCCGAACAGAAATAGTAATCCTGGCCCTGGTGGCTGCAGTGGTGTTTGGAGTCCCTGGTGACGCTCATGCCGCAGACCGGGTCGCGCAGGGCCTGGTCCGGCGCGGCGTGGCCGCCACAGCAGGCGTGATCATTCTCGTGTGACATGGTGCCCTCCGGCAGGCGCTGGGGAAGCTGTTGTCGAACCGTTTGCACGATAGCCGGACCACTGGCCCGTCCGGCCTCGCTCGCGCTGTTCAGCGGCTCCCCGTGGGTGATGTGCCACAGAGCATAAACCCCGTAGTCAGGTACGGAGTCAAGCGCCACGCACCCGCAGCCGCGTTCACCGGAACCGGCACCGGCACCGGCACCGTCAGTGTCAGTGTCGGTGTCGGTGTCGGTGTCGGTCCCGGAGGCCGGTCAGGCGGGCACGGGCTGGCCGGACTGGTAGGAGCGTGTCAGGCGTCCGCCGCGCAGGGCCAGGATCAGCGCAGCCAGCAGGCACACGCCGGCGTGCAGAGCAAAGGCGGGCCGGTAGCTGCCGCTGATATCGAACAGATAGCCCGCCAGCGGCGCCGCGCCGAAGGTGAAGGGGATAATCAGCAACTGCATCTGGCCGACGCTGGAGGCGAGCCGGTCGATGCCGAACAGCCTGCCGGCCAGCGCGCTAAGTGCGGCGAAGGTGCCGCCATTGCACAGGCCGATCACGATCACGCCCAGGGTGAGGCCGGCGGTATTGGTCAGGAACAGCAGCAGGGTCCAGGCCGTGGCCTGCAGGGCGAGGTTGATGGTGAGTGCCTTGACCGGTGTCAGCCGGTCGCAAAGCCAGCCGAACAGCATGCCGCCGGCCACCGAGGCCATGCCGTTGATCGACAGCAGCCAGGACGCGCGGCCCAGCTCCATGCCCTGGCCCAGGGCGTGCTGCACGATATGGGTGACGATCACCACGCCGCTGGGGAACATCACGCCGCCAATCAGCACCAGCGCCCACAGGCGGGGGTCGCGCAGGCTGGAGGTGGCGCTGAGTGCGGGCGACAGGCCGGCAGAGGTCGGCGCCGCCGGCGCGGCGGCCGGTTTGTCCTTGATCAGGAACAACAGTGGAATCAACGCCAGGTAGACGTAGCTGAAAATAATAAACAGCTGGCGCCAGCCGACGTCGGCCAGAATGCTGCCGAACAGCGGGGGGCCCAGGGCAATCAGCGCGGGCAGGGTGACAAAACCCAGCGCCTTGCCGGTGGAGCCGGGGAACCAGTTGGCGGCCAGTTTGCTGGCGGGCAGGATGCCCAGCGCCGTGACACCGACCCCGACCACCACGCCGAAATAGAACAGAAACAGCCCCAGTGAACCGGCGTGGGCGGTGAGCTGGAAGCCCAGTGCCGACAGCAGTGCACCGATGATCATGGTGTTGCGTATGGACCAGCTGTCCAGCACCCGTCCCAGCAGCGGCGACACCAGGCCCATGGAGAGCGTGATCAGGCCCAGTCCGAAGGACACAGTCGAGCGGCTGGCGGCGAAGTCCTCGGCAAGGTCGCCCATCAGCAGTCCGTAGGAGCCAAAGGTGATTCCCAATGCCAGGTTCTGGCTGAGGAACGCCAGTCCCAGCATCCGCCAACGTATGCCCATGTGCAGTACTCCAGAGTCCGGTGCGCCGTGCAGGGGCCTGCGACGACGGTTCATGAAGGGTCAGCGATGGGTCCGACCGCGCATCGCGTGGGCAGTGAATAACACGCGACCACCGACAGGTGAAGCGGCGGGCGGTGGAATTCGCGCGTTTGGCTGCGCTGGCAGACCAGCGGTCGCTGCGGGTGGCGGCGCGTTGCCATGGCGGCAGCCGGCCAGCACCCGACACCGCGCTGGCTGCGGCGCGGCAATCGCCTGTGGCAGACTACGGCCGTGTTTTGTTTTGAACGTTTCAACGCAGGGGGCATCCATGGCAACAGGACTGACCATCGGCCAGCTCGCCAAAGCGGCCCAGGTCGGCGTGGAGACGGTGCGCTATTACCAGCGCCTGGGCCTGATACCGGTGCCCGCCGGCGGCAGCGGTTATCGCCGCTATCCGGCGGCGGTGGTCGACCGCCTGCGGTTTATCCGCCGCGCCCAGGGCCTGGGCTTCTCACTTAAGGAAATCGAGGAACTGCTGGCGCTGGAGGACAGCGATGACCGCGTCGCGATACGCGAACTGGCGCGCGAACGCCTGCAGCAGATCGAATCCAGACTGATGGATCTCAAGCATATGCGGGCGCTGCTGGAAGAACTGGTGGAGGCCTGCGAGCACGCCGGGCGCCAGCAGCCCTGTCCCATCGTCAGCCGGATACTGGCCGGCGACACGGGGAACTGACGGTCGGCTACAGCGGCGCCTCGTGGCCGCGCTGGCGCATGGTGGCGGGTCCGCCCCAAGCCAGCGCCGCGGCCATCAGTGAGCAGGCCAGCATGATCAACACGATGCGCACCACGCTGCCGTCGGCGACAAAGGTTGACGCTGCACTGATGCCCCCCGCCAGCGAGAACTGCAGCGCGCCCAGTATTGCTGACGCGGTGCCGCTGTTGCGCTTGAAGAACTGCATGCAGCAGGCGGTGCTGTTGGGGCCGATGGCGCCCAGGCAGCCGACGCTCACCATCATCACCGGCACGAACAGCCACAACACCGGCGCAAACGCCGTTACCAGGGCCAGCACCAGCACCGACACACTCTGGGTCATCACCGCCACCCGCAGGATTATCGCGGGCTCGCCGGACTTCAGCAGCTTGCGGTTGGTGATATTCACCGCCGCCATGGCGACGATATTGAGCGCGAAAACGGAGGAGAACGCGTACTCGCTGAGCCCGAACCACTCCTGGTAGATAAACGACGCGTGGGTCAGAAACGTCAGCATCACGCTGAACACCAGCGCCTGCAGCAGCATAAAGCGCATGGCGCCGGTGTGCCGCAGCACCAGCCCGTAGCTGGCCAGCAGATTCTGCGGCGGCGTGCCGTAGTGGCGCGGCTGGCCGGCGAACAGACCGAACCACAGCAGCGCCAGGGCGACAAGGGCGTAGCCGGCCAGGAACAGAAAAATCCCGTGCCATTCGCTGAGCAGCAGAATCGTGCTGCCCAGGCTGGGGGCGACCGCCGGTGCGCTGATGGTGATCAGGCCGATCAGACTGAACAGGCGCGCCGCCTCGCGGCCCTCGACCCGGTCGCGCACGATCGCGGGAATACACACCGCGGTCCAGCCGCCGCCGAAGGCCTGCACCGCCCGCCACAGCAGCAACTCATCGAGATCGGCGGCGGTGGCGAGCATGACGCTGGCGGTTGCAAACAGCGCCATCCCGGACAACATGATGCGGCTGCGGCCGATCCGGTCAGACAGCGGCCCGCCCACCAGCTGACCCACGGCCAGCGCCATCATGTAGATGCTCAGGCTCAGGGCAATACTGTGGATCGGCTCGCCGAAGGCTGCTGCCATCGCCGGAAACGCCGGCAGGTAGGCGTCGATCGCCAGTGGCGTCAATGCGACAGCCATGGCCATCAGCAGGGCGAAACGGGTTTGGGACATGCGGACCTCAGGGCCGGACCGCGGCCAGGGGCCGACGCGGCTTGCGTGTAGGCGGTTGATTATCCTTGCTGCGCGGCGGCGCGCCAAGCCCGCAACCGCGCCATCCGCAACCGAGCCCAGGGGATACCGGGGCACGCGGGGCGACCGCGGCGGGTGACTTTCTGTACAGGCGGGTCTGAAGGGCTAGTCCGGCGCGGTATCAACAGAGCGCGCGCTACGCTCAGGCTTGGCCTGACGGGTCGGTCAAGGCAATCTTGACCCCAACTAAAATATTAAGAGTGGCGTCATCATGCATTACGGCTGGTATATCGTTGCCTCGGTGTTCACCGCGCAACTGTTTCTGTCGGGCTTTTTCAGTTACGGATTCAGCCTGTTTGTGGAACCTATCGAGCAGGCATTCAGCGCCTCTCGCACGGAAGTCATGTACAGCATGACCTTCGCGACCGTGGTCGGACTGCTGACCTCGCCACTGGTGGGCAGCTGGGTGGACCGCTATTCGCCGCGCTGGCTGCTGACCGCCGGCGCAGCCCTGCTGGGGGGCGGGCTGTGGCTGATTGCCCACAGCCAGAACATCTACCAGTTTGCGCTCATCTTTGGTGTCTCCACGGGTCTTGCGAACCTGTTGCTGGGGCCGCTGACGGGCTCCACGACGATTTCGCGCTGGTTCAGCGCCAACCGCGGACGCGCGCTGGGCATCAGTGCTGCGGGCACTTCGGTGGGGGGCATGCTGGTACCCTGGCTGATCGCCTACTGGCTGAACGCCGGCGACTGGCGCAGCACCATGCAGAACCTGTCCTACTGCGTACTGTTGATTGTGCTGCCGATGGTAGCGCTGCTGGTTCGCGCGCACCCCCAGACCACTGCAGCGTCCGCCGGCGCCTCGGGCGTGCCGCCGGTCGCAGGCCAGGATCTCAGTTTCAGGGATATCGTCAGGCACCGCGGCTACTGGGCGATCGGTCTGACCATGGGCCTGTTGTTCTGCGTGTACTCGGCGTTGCTGGCTCACCTCAGCCCTTACGCCACAGGTCTGGGCGCGAACAAAGTGGAAGCCGCCCGGCTGATCATGGTGGTGTCAGCCTGTGGCCTGTTCGGCAAGCTGGTGTTCGGGTTTGCCGCAGACAGGATCAATCTGCGCACCGGACTGTGGATCGCCATCGGTCTGGTCATGGTCGGCCTGCTGATTCTGGCCATGGAGCCGTCCTATACGCTGATCGTTGCCGGCTCTGCCGTGCTGGGGCTAGCCGCTGGCGGCATGCTGCCCATCTGGGGCGCCCTGCTGGCCGTGGTATTCGGGCTGGTGAGCTATGGCCGGGTCATGGGGCTGATGACGCCCCTGATTACCGTGACGGTGATGCCCGGTTTTACTTTCGCCGGGTGGATGTTCGACCTGAACGGTGGCTACCGAGAGTGCTTTCTGGTGTTTGTCGTCTTGCTTGCGGGGGCCGCACTGCTGTTGCGCATGCTGCAGTTGCCGGCCCGCGAGGCTGCCTGAGCAGCGGCGCAGTTTCGCCGCGGCCCGTTTTCGGCGATGATAGCCGGCTTACGTGACTACTGATGATGGCCTGGACAGGAGTGAAAGCATGAAAGTACTGGTAGTGGGCGGCACGGGGATGATCGGTGCGCATGCAGCCTTGTATCTGCACAGCAAGGGGCACCAGGTCACCCTGATGGCGCGCAGCAAGCCCACCCTACCGGCATTGGCGTCGCTGGCATTTATCCAGGGCAATTATGTCGAGGACGATTGCAGCGACGGCCGGCTCAAAGGCTACGACTGGCTGGTATTCGCCGCCGGTGCCGATATCCGCCAGGTGCCGCGGGATGGCTCGGTGACCGAAGAAGACTTCTACGAGCGCGTCAACGTCGAGGCGATTCCGCGTTTTTTTGCGGCGGCGCGGGATGCTGGCATCAAGCGCGCCTGTTATATCGGCACGTTTTATCCGCGGGTGGTGCCTGAGAAGGCGAAGACCAATGCCTATGTGCGCTCGCGCAAACTGGCCGATGAGGCTATCCGCGCCCTGAGCACTGACGGGTTTGCCGTGGTCTGTCTGGACGCGCCCTTCGTGATGGGTCATGTGCCCGGCATGAACGTTGATTACCTGCAGGGCCTGGTGGCTTATGCCAAGGGCCAGCTGGGCCTGCCGATTTTTGCGCCCCAGGGCGGCACGAACCACATTACCTGCACCGCATTGTCCGAGGCCGTGCTGGGGGCGCTGGAAAACGGTGAGCCCGGCCGCGCCTATCTGGTCGGTGATCTGAACCTGAGCTGGAAGGCGTACCTGGAAAAGTGGTTTGCCGCTGTGGGCAACCCCACCGACCTGGAAGTGCGTCCCGACGAACACCCCCTGTTTCCCGATATCATCCTGTTCGCCGGCCGCAACGCCACCGTCAGCTACGAGCCCGAGGGCGTCGAGGAACTGGGCTACAGCCGCAATCAGGTCGATGCCACGATCGCCGAGATTGTGAAGGCCAGCGGGGGTTGATTAGAGCTGGACGTCTCACGTTGGATGCCTGACGTCTGACGCAGGACGCTGAACCGGAGACGGGAGACGCGGAGCGGAAACGCTGGGCGTCTGACGCAAAGCGCGAAACGGAAGGCGCGAAATCGAAGATGCAAAACGGAAGCAAAATACAAAGCGCAACGCAAAATACCAGTTGCGCAGACCAGAACAACGGGAGAACACCATGAAACACACGTTTAAGTCCAGGGGGCTTGCGTTTATCGCGCTGGGCGCCCTGCTGGCGGCGGAGTCCGCGCTGGCGGCCCGGGTTGCGTTGGAGGAGGTGGTAGTTACCGCCCGCCGCGTGTCCGAGAGTCTGCAGGAGACGCCGGTGGCGGTCACCGCGCTGACCTCGGATATGCTCAACCGCGCCGGCATCAGCAATGTCACTGACGTCGAGCGCCTGACCCCCAACCTGAGCTTTACCGCCGGCACCGGGGGTGGCAGTGGCACGGTGAACGCATTTATCCGCGGCGCCGGTGAGTTCGACTTCATCATTACCGCCGATCCGGCAGTGGGCACCTATGTCGACGGCGTCTACCTGGCGCGCGCGTTTGGCGCCAACCTGGAACTGGGCGATATTGAGCGCGTCGAAGTGTTGCGCGGCCCCCAGGGTACGCTGTTCGGCAAGAACTCCATCGGCGGCGCCATCAACGTCTCCACGCGCAAGCCCAGTGGCGAGTCCGCCGGCACCATCGAGGGCGAGGTTGGCCGCTTCAATTACCGCGGCGCCAAGCTGTATGTGGAGCAGGGCCTGACCGACACCCTGGCCATGAGCTTCTCCGCACTGTCGCGCCACGCCGACGGCTGGCAGAAGCGCCCGATCACCGATGCCGGTGATATCGACGTTATGACCGCGCGGGCGATGCTCCGCTGGACGCCCACCGATGACTTCGAGTCGCTGTTGTCCGTCGACGGCAGCCGCAAGCGCCAGTCGGGTTACCCCAACGTGATGAACACCTACACGCCGATTCCGGGACCGCCTGCGGCCGGTGGAACTGTATTCCCGCTGGATACGTTTTCGCCCAACTGCTGTTTCCCCAATACCGATATCGACCGCAGCCAGGCGGGTAACGATCTGGCAGTCGATAATCTGGAAGCCTACGGCATCACCTGGACCAACGAGCTGCGCCTGGGCGAGGTGGATATCAAGTCCATCACAGCGTTCCGCACCATGAACGCGCTGTTCGGCCGCGACGGCGACAACAGCCTGGATGTGCTCAACGGCGACCTGCACAACGAAGATCACCAGCAGTACAGCCAGGAATTCCAGTTCACTGGGCTGGCCTTCGACGGCAAGCTGGACTGGCTGACCGGCCTGTACTTCTTCAAGGAAGACAGCCGCGACGACACCGATCTGATTCTGTTGCCGGGCTTCGGTCTTTCTCCCAACTATTACAACGTGCAGGAGACCGTCAACTACTCGGCCTACGTACACGGCACCTGGCATCTGGATGACCAGTGGGGAATTATCTTCGGCCTGCGCTGGACCGACGAGGAGAAGAAGTTCAACCAGACCATGACCAATATCGATACCGGCGCGCCCTGGGTGCTGCCAGGCGTCCCGGGCATAGGCCCGGGCCTGGCCACGTCCGAGGCTGCCTGTAGCGATATCGACGGCACCCTGATGCGTTTCAACTGCCGAGAAGACTGGCAGGAGTTCTCGCCCAAGCTGGGCATGGAGTACCAGCACAACGACGAGCTGATGATCTATGGCCACTGGTCGCAGGGCTTCCGCTCAGGCGGTTTCAATGGCCGGCCTTTCGGGTCGGTGGATGATATTCGCGCCTATGACCCCGAGACCCTGGACAGCTACGAGATCGGCTTCAAGTCCGAGTGGTGGGACCAGCGCCTGCGCCTGAACGGTGCGGCCTACTACAACGACTACAAGGACGTGCAGGTACTGGTGGTCAAGAACGCCGCGGTGGCGATCGAAAACGCCTCGGCAGCCAAGATCAAGGGCTTCGAACTGGAAGCGACCCTGCTGCCCGTTGCGGACCTGGAAATCAACCTGGGTGTCGGCTATATCGACGACAATTCCAAGGGCTGGGTCGATGACTCCGGCGACTTCACCAACACCCGGCTGCAGCACACCCCCGAGTGGAGCCTGAACGCCGCCGTCTCCTACGAGTTGAGCCTGGATACCGCCGGCGCGCTGCGTTTCGACGCGGACATGAAGTACAAGGCCGAGTACTACCTCGACGCCGTCAACACCGAGGCCATGCGCCAGGGTGGTCACACCCAGTTCAACGCCGGGGTGATGTACGTGTCGCCCGACAGCAACTGGGATGTCGCGCTGCGCGGCGAGAACCTCAGCGACAAGCGGGTGAAGATATCCGGCTTCGACGGGGTCGCCTTCTTTGGCTATACCGAGGTCTTCTACAACCCGCCCCGGTTGTGGTCGCTGACGGCCCGCTACCACTTCTGAGCGGCCGGGCCACCGTCTGAATCCGCTGCGCCGGGTTCAGACGGCCACGGCCTGACAGCACATGCCGGTCACTGAAGCAAGGGGCATGGCTCCCTTGCTTCATCAGCACATCACTCCCCCGGCCCGCAGTGAAACACAGCAGCGTTTTTTGTCGCTGTTGTCGACGGTGTTGCGCCCGCGGCCTGATTTCCCCACATTTTGTTCACGGCTGTCGCGGGCTGAGTGCGCATTGTCATCCTCAGTGTGTTCCTTGCGTGCCGCCGCCATATCGTCAACCATACGCTCGCCGGCAGGTGATGACGGCGCAACCTGACCGCGTCGCCGAGGTGCAGTGCTTATGTTCAAGAGGGTTCGATGGTGGTGGCTGGCAGCGTGCGCGTTTGCGCTGCCGCTGCAGGCCGCGGAGGCGACCGTCGCTGTCGCGTCCAACTTCGCCGCGCCGATGGCGGAACTCGCGAAGCATTTTGAGAGAGAAACCGGGCATCGCCTGACGCTGGCTTTTGGCTCGTCGGGCAAGATTTTTGCGCAGATCCAGAACGGCGCGCCCTACGCGGTATTTCTGTCGGCCGACCAGGCCAAGCCCAGGGCGCTGGAGGCCGCGGGCCGGGTCACGCCGCGCAGCCGCTTCACCTACGCGGTGGGCCGCCTGGTGCTGTGGTCCGCCGATCCCGCGCGGGTGGACAGCGACGCCACGGTGTTGCGCAGCGGCGCATTCCGCAAACTGGCGCTGGCCAATCCGCGCCTCGCGCCCTATGGCGAGGCGGCGCTGCAGACCCTCACCGCACTGGATCTGGTGGAGACGACCCGCGCCAGATGGGTGCAGGGCGAAAACATCGCGCAGACCTATCAGTTCGTCAGCACCGGCAACGCGGACATCGGGTTTGTGGCGCTGTCCCAGGTGGCCACCGACGGCGTGATCAGCAGCGGCTCCGGCTGGCTCGTGCCCGCCAATCTGCACGAGCCCATTCGCCAGGACGCGGTGCTGCTGCGGCGCGGGCGCTTCAACCCGGCGGCCATTGCGCTGATGGACTACCTGCGCACCGACGACGCGCGCGCGGTGATGCAGCGTTTCGGCTACAGCAATCCTGAAGACTACAGCCCTGGAGACTGAGCGCGGTGTTCAGTGACAGCGACTGGCAAGCCATCGGTCTCACCCTGCGCCTGGCCAGCGTCGTCACCGTGCTGCTGCTGCTGATCGGCACACCGCTGGCCTGGTGGCTGGCGCGCAGCCGGGCCTGGTGGAAGGGGCCGCTCAACGCCATCGTCGCGCTGCCCCTGGTCTTGCCACCCACGGTGCTGGGGTTTTACCTGCTGGTGGCCATGGGGCCCCAGGGTTTCGTGGGTGAGTTGACCCAGGCGCTGGGCCTGGGCCTGCTGCCGTTTACCTTCTGGGGCCTGGTGGTCGCCTCGGTACTGTATTCCATGCCCTTTGTCGTGCAGCCCCTGCAGAACAGTTTTGCCGCGCTGGGGGAGCGTCCGCTGGAGGTGGCGGCGACCCTGCGCGCCGGGCCCTGGGACCGCTTTTTTAGCGTCGTGGTGCCGCTGGCGCGGCCCGGTTTTATCACCGCGTCGATACTGGGGTTTGCCCACACCGTCGGTGAGTTCGGCGTGGTGCTGATGATCGGCGGCAATATCCCCGGCGCGACGCAGGTGGTGTCGGTGCAGATCTACGACCACGTGGAGGCGCTGGATTACGCCAACGCGCACCGGCTGTCGCTGGCGATGGTGGTGTTTGCGTTCGTGGTGCTGGTGGCGCTGTACAGTTTCAACCGCCGCGGCCGCGGTGTGTTCAGCGTAGGCGCGGCGCCGTGAGCGAGGCGCTGGCGCTGCGGTTTCTGCTCCGCTATGCGGACTTCTGCCTGGATGTGGACCTGCAGTTGCCGGGTGCGGGGGTCACGGCGCTGTTCGGCCATTCGGGCTCAGGCAAGACCAGCCTGCTGCGCTGCATTGCCGGCCTGACCCGCGCCGACGAGGGGCGTCTCGTGGTCAACGGCGCCGTGTGGCAGGACGCGACAAGGTTTCTGCCCACCCACAAGCGGCCGCTGGGCTATGTGTTCCAGGAGCCCAGCCTGTTTGCGCATTTGAGCGTCGAGGGCAATCTGCGCTTCGCTCTGCGCCGCGCGGGCCGTCAGCGATCCGCGCGGCCCGCGCTGTCCCACGACGACGTGGTGGCGCTGCTGGGGATAGGCCCATTCCTGCACCGCAGCCCGGCGGCGCTGTCGGGGGGCGAACGCCAGCGGGTCGCGATTGCCCGGGCGCTGTTGATCAACCCCAGCCTGCTGCTGATGGACGAACCCCTGGCCTCGCTGGACATGGCCAGGAAGCAGGAAATTCTCCCCTACCTCGAGCGCCTGCGCAGCGAGTTGTCGCTGCCGATTCTCTACGTGAGCCACGCCGCCGACGAAGTCGCGCGGCTGGCCGACCACCTGGTGGTGCTGGACCAGGGCAGGGTGGTGGCCTGCGGCCCCCTGCGTGAAACTCTGGCGCGGGTCGACTTCCCCATTCAGCTGGGCGATGACACCGGCGTGGTGTGGGATGCCGCGGTGGACGCGCACGACAGGGAATGGCAGCTGGCGCGCGCCCGCTGCGCCGGCGGCGCCCTGTGGCTGCGGGACAGTGGTTACCCGCTTGGCCGGACGCTGCGCCTGCGGGTGCTGGCGCGGGATGTCAGCCTGGCTCTGCAGCACCACACCGACACCAGCATCCTCAACGTATTGCCCGCGGTGGTGACCGACATCGCGGTCCAGGACGACGCCAGCGCGCTGGTCAGGCTGGATGCGGGGGGTGCGCCGCTGCTGGCGCGACTGACCCGGCGCTCGGTGGGCCACCTGCAGCTGGCGGTGGGCACCCGGGTCTGGGCGCAGATCAAGTCCGTGGCGCTGATACCCTAAGGCGTCTCGCAGCGCTTGCCAGAGAATTTTTGACCACGGTTAACATCTGGTAACCGCCGTTGATATGGAACCGGGCGGGCGGCCTGTTAGTATCGCCAACGGCATAACAATTACGGCACAGCTTTGGAGGCAGTCCATGGACTTTGATCTGGTGATACGCAACGGCACGATAGTCGATGGCAGCGGCGCGGAGCCCTTTGTCGGCGATGTCGCCGTGACCGACGGCAAAATCGTCAGTGTTGGCGCGGTGAGCGGTCGCGGCGCCCGCGAGATCGACGCCAGCGGCCTGCTGGTGACCCCCGGCTTTGTCGACGTGCACACCCATTACGACGGCCAGGCCATCTGGTCGGACCGCATGCTGCCGTCTTCCGCCCACGGCGTGACCACCGCGGTGATGGGCAACTGCGGGGTCGGTTTCGCGCCCTGTCGACAGACTGATCACGACTTGCTGATGAAGGTGATGGCGGGGGTGGAGGACATTCCCAACGCGGTGATGGCCGAAGGTCTGCCCTGGACCTGGGAGACCTTCCCCCAGTATATGGACGCCCTGGACGCCCGCGCCCGGGATATCGACGTGGCCGCCTACCTGCCCCATTCGCCGCTGCGTGTGTACGTCATGGGCGAACGTGGCGCCAACCACGAAACCGCCACCGCGGAGGATCTCGAGCGCATGCAGGCACTGGCCCGGCAGGCGGTGGAAGCGGGGGCCATCGGCTTTGCCACCTCGCGGCTGATGATCCACCGCACCAGTGACGGCGACACCATCCCCAGCTACAACGTCGCGGAAACCGAATTGCTGGCCATCGCGGAGGGGGTGCGCCAGGGCGGCGGTGGCCTGCTGCAGGCGGTGCCGGATATCCCCGCCGACGGCAGCTATGCGGCCATACTCAAACCGCTGGTCGACGTCGCTGCCAGCACCGGCCAGCCGCTGACCTTTACCCTGGCCACGGGCAACCTCGGGCCGTCCAACTGGCGCGAAGCGCTGGGGCTGATTGAAGCGGCCAACGACGCCGGCGGCAAGGTCACCGCCCAGGTGTTCCCACGCCCGATCGGGTTGATTCAGAGCCTGAACCTGTCGGTCAACCCGTTTATGCACAGCCCCAGTTACCTGGCGATTGCCGAGCTGCCGCTGCCGGAGCGGGTGGCCAGAATGCGCGACCCGGCGGTCAAGGCGGCGATCCTCGGCGAGTCGGGCGAGATAGACCATCCGTTTGCGGCAATGATCCGCAACTGGAACGACATCTACCCGCTGGGTGAGGTGCCGAACTACGAGCCCGCGGCGGATGACAGCATAGCCGCGCGGGCTGCAGCGCGCGGCGTGTCGCCGGAGCTGGAGGCCTATGAGCTG
>JAVEVZ010000356.1:0-2890 GCA_034004805.1 Spongiibacteraceae bacterium
GTAGGCGCCGGCGTGATCAGCGTGGTCGACAATATTCTGAGGCCTATACTGGTGGGCCGCGACACCAAGCTGCCCGACTATCTTATTCTGCTGTCGACCCTGGGCGGTATCGCGCTGATGGGTATGACCGGTTTTCTGCTGGGGCCGGTGATCGCAGCCCTGTTTCTCGCGTTCTGGAATATTTTTATCCACGAATACAATGCCGGTCAGCGCCCGGTTCGCGATTGAAGATACAAACGCTAGCGCGGTTAAATAAGATGTACCGCAGCCACGCTATGCTGCAAATGAATGATTCACCCTGGACGATTCTGCGCAACACTGGCCCGTCGACATTCCTGCCGAGCCACGACACGCAGCCTCAATAACGGAGCCAGCCATGTCCACAGCCAAGCCCAGCCCCTTCGACCCGATCCGGATCGGCCCCCTGCAGTTGCGCAACCGGTTTATCAAATCCGGCGCCAACGAAAACATGGCCAAGGACGGCAGGCCCACCAAGGCGCTGGTCAAGCACCACACCGACCTCGCCCTGGGTGGCGTTGGCATGACCACCGTCGCCTACCTCGCGGTCGCTGAAATCGGCCGCACGCTGGAAGACCAGATCTGGCTGCGGCGCGAAGTACTGCCTGATCTGAAAGCTCTCACCGACTCGGTGCACGCAGCCGGGGCGGCCATCTCGGCGCAGATCACCCACGGCGGTTCCTTTGTCACCAGCCTGCGGGTCAAGGGCCGCACCATCAGCGCCTCCTCCGGCATCAACGTCGCAGGACTGCTCAAGGGCAATATCCTGCAACGCGCCATGAACGAAGACGATATGCAGCGGGTGATCGACCAGTTCGTCGCCGGCGCCGAGCTGTGCCGCGAAGCGGGCTTCGACGCCGTCGAGCTGCATATGGGCCACGGCTATCTGCTCAACCAGTTCATCTCGCCGCTGTCCAACAAGCGCAAGGACCAGTACGGCGGCAGCGCCGAAAACCGGGTGCGCTTCCCGGCCCGGGTGCTGGCGGCGGTCAAGCAGGCGGTCGGCAAGGACCTCGCGGTGATCGCCAAGATCAACGTTGCCGATGGTGTCCGCGGTGGCGCCACAGCGGAAGACGGTTGCGTCACCGCCAAAGCGCTGGAGGCAGCCGGCGCCGACATGCTGGTGCTGTCCGGTGGCCGCAATGTGGAATCCACCTGGTTTATGTTCGGCAGCAATATGAACCTGGAGGAAATCAAAAAGGTTCTCAAGGGCGAATGGCTGACGGGGCTGATGCTGACCGTCGCCTCGAAAAGCGCGCCCAAAATTACCTTCAAACCAATGTACTTCTGGGAATACTCGACGAAAATCCGCGCCGCGAGCAAAGTGCCGATGGCGTACCTTGGCGGCGCCCGTTCCATCGGCGGCGTACAGCAGGCTCTGGACGCGGGCTTCGAGTGCGTGGTAATGGCGCGACCACTGATCCACGACCCGGCGCTGGTCAACAAATTCAAAAGCGGTGAACTTACCGAGTCGGGTTGTACCAACTGCAACGGCTGTGTGGCCTATATCTACCACACTGATGGCACGCGCTGTGTCCTGAACCCGCCCAATGACACGCGCCTGAATCATATTCCGGCGTCAGCGGTTTAAGGACATTCCGGCAGCTGCGGCGCCTGCCCGGGCGCCGCAGCTTTCATGCTCCGATACATTTGCCATCGCGAAATTTTGTGATACCGTGCGCATCGCGTTGGACGACGTCCAGCGCAAAAATTCAATTTGTCTTCAGGTGCCTGTCACACAGAAACCATTCTGGGTGACGCGTTAAACGGGAAGCTGGTACTCGACTCACAGCGAGACGAAAAGCCAGCACTGCCCCCGCAACGGTAGCCGAGCCATAGGCTCGGGAGTCCGGAACCGGCCTGACGACACAGTGCAAACATCGCGGAGGGCGATATGTGGAGCATGACAACACCCGTTTCGGGTGCTCACTCCCACCGAGGCTATTCCCTGACTCAGCATCACTGGCCGGCACGTCTCTGTGCACGGGCCTGCCTGATGCTGCGCCACTGATCCAGCGTTAGCCGGATTTATCGTGAACCCGCTGCGCGGCAATCGCCGCGGCGCCCGTGCGCCTGTCCCACGCAAACGCTGCGTCCTCTCAGTGCAGGCCTGGCTGTGTCTCGCCGTTATCCACACCGGCCAGGCCGCAGTGCCTGAACCCGCTGCCGGGATCGAAGAGATCATCGTCACCGGGGTACGCGAGCAGCTGCTGCGTCACCTGCCGCAGAACGCCACGGTCATCAGTCGCCGCGATATTGAACTGGCCCCGTCCAACAACCTGATCGACCTTATCGCGCGCGAAGCCAATATCACCCTGCGCACCTACACCGGCACCGACAAATTCGGCGGCGTCGATATCCGCGGCATGGGCGACACCTACACCAGTAACGTCCTGGTACTGGTCAACGGCCGCAAACACAACAGCGCCGACCTCTCCGGCGCGGACCTCAGCAGTATTCCCCTGTGGCAGGTGGAGCGCATCGAAATCGTGCGCGGCGCCAATACCGTGCGCTACGGCGACGGCGCCGTCGCCGGTGTTATCAATATCCACACCCGGCAGCCGGAACAGGCCGCGACGGCAACGGTGCAACGCAACGAGGCCGCCTATGGCAGCCACGAGTACGGCGTCAACGTCACGGCCGGCGCCGGTATTGCCGCGTTTAACCTCAGCGCCAACCGCTATCAGACTGAGGGCTATCGCGACAACGGCCAGCTTGAGAAGGACGACATCGGTGTGGGTGTGGACCTGACTCTGACGCCCACGCTGCAGCTCAATGCCGAGGCCAGGCAGCACCGCGACAGCTACGGCCTGCCGGGGCCCGTATCCCGCGAAGCGATGCGCGGCAGCAATGCCCAGCGGCGCGCCAGCAG
>JAVEVZ010000046.1:0-13379 GCA_034004805.1 Spongiibacteraceae bacterium
CGCGTCGAGCGCAACGGCGCCCTGGTCAGCCGGACCCGGCTGGCCCAGCAGAGCCGCGAGCTTGGTGAGCGCTTACTGGCACTGGAGACCAAGGCGCATGAGCTCGCCGGCCAGCCCTTCAACCTCAGCTCGCCCCGGCAGCTGGGAGAGATCCTGTTCGAACAGCAGGGCCTGCCGGTGCTGAAGAAGACACCCAAGGGCGCGCCCTCGACGGCGGAAGAAGTGCTGTCGGAGCTGGCCCACGACTACGAGCTGCCGCGGGTGCTGATGGAGCACCGCGGTCTGGCCAAGCTCAAATCGACCTATACCGACAAGCTGCCGGAGATGATCAACCCCCGGACCGGCCGCATCCACACCTCCTACCACCAGGCGGTGGCCGCCACCGGGCGGCTGTCGTCGTCGGACCCCAATCTGCAGAATATCCCTATCCGCACCCCCGAAGGACGGCGTGTGCGCCAGGCCTTTATCGCGCCCCCGGGGCATACCCTGCTGGCGGCGGACTACTCGCAGATCGAACTGCGGATCATGGCCCACCTGTCCGATGACGCGGGCCTGCTGGACGCCTTTGCCAAGGGACTCGACGTGCACCGCGCCACCGCCGCCGAGGTTTTCGACGTGCCACTGGAGGAGGTCAGCAGCGATCAGCGACGCAGCGCCAAGGCCATCAACTTCGGCCTGATCTACGGCATGTCGGCCTTTGGCCTGGCGCGCCAGCTGCACGTCGAGCGGCGCGAGGCTCAGGCCTATATCGACCGCTATTTCGAACGCTACCCCGGCGTGCTGATCTATATGAACGACACCCGGGCCCAGGCCGCGGAGCAGGGCTATGTCGAAACCCTGTTCGGCCGCCGCCTCTACCTGCCGGAGATCCGCGACCGCAACCCGGCCCGCCGCCAGGGCGCCGAGCGCACCGCCATCAACGCGCCCATGCAGGGCAGCGCCGCCGACATCATCAAGCGGGCGATGATCCAGGTGGACCAGTGGCTGGCAGCGCAGGGCGGCACGACCCGCATGATCATGCAGGTCCACGACGAACTGGTATTCGAAGTGCCCGACGACGCCCTGGACAGCGTCACCGCGAAAGTCACCACTCTGATGAGCGGCGCCGCCAAACTCAAGGTCCCCCTGCTGGTGGAAACCGGGCACGGGGCGAATTGGGATGAGGCGCATTAGAAAGACGTCAGACGTCTGACGCTGGACGTCTGACGCTTTTGGGGTGCCGGTTGCCCGGTCGGGGGCTTGGCCAGGCGTTGGACTCTCAATCGAAGCCCGGGCTTTAGCGTCCAGCGTCCAGCGTCAGACCCCTTAAAAATCCCGATTGCCAAGCCTGAGGCGCTTTGGCTCAACGCTGCCCCCCAATCGAAGTCCGGGGTTTTAGCGTCCAGCGTCAGACGTCCGACGTCAGACCCTCAAAACGAAGTCACCAAACCGCGAAGCCAGGCCGCCGCCCCGAACGAGGCCAGAGCTTCGCGTCTCCCACCAAAAACGTGACCCCCATCACACCCCAGCCCCCCGCAAGCCCAGGACACAAACCGGCTGGAACCTTTTTCCGCCCTGGGCCGTCATAGTAAGTACGGTGGCCCCAACCACCGTCTGCAGTGCTAACCCACACTGCAGGTGCTCTTCTAGTGTTTCTCAAAACGCTAGTGCCCGGCGAGATTCCCCCCCCTTTTTTAACTCGCCGGGCTTTTTTGTGCCTCGCCGTCCGTCGCCACATCATCCGCATCCATTGCCACCGGGCCATCGGCCAGGTCATCGACATCGGCGGTCAGCCACGCGGTGAGGCACTCGCGCAGTTCATCGACGCCGGCTTTGGTTACGGCCGAGAACAGCTGCACGCTGACATCACCCTCCAGTGCCGCCAGTTCGCGCCGCACCTGCAGGAAGGTATTTTGGGCGGCACCGCGCTTGAGCTTGTCGGCCTTGGTCAGCACCAGCCGCACCGGCATCCCGCAGCTCGCGGCCCAGCCCAGCATCATGCGGTCGAACTCCTGCAGCGGGTGGCGGATATCCGACAGCAGTACCAGTCCGCGCAGGGACTGGCGGCGGCGCAGGTAGTCCTCAAGGTGCCGCTGCCAGGTGTTCTTGACCGCCAGCGGCACCTTGGCGAAGCCGTAGCCGGGCAGATCCACCAGGCGCTGCGATGCATCGCTCACTGCAAAAAAATTCAGCAGCTGGGTGCGCCCCGGCGTCTTGCTGGTGCGCGCCAGCCCGCCGTGGTCGGTGAGGGCGTTGATGGCGCTGGACTTGCCGGCGTTGGAGCGCCCGGCAAACGCGACCTCGGCGCCGGTGTCGTCGGGCGCCTGGTCCAGGCGCTGGGCGCTGATCAGAAACTGCGTGCGGCGAAAGTCGATGGCGGGCGTCTCGGGGCTGTTCATTGTCAGGGCCTGTTACCGGGGGAATTCGGGATGGCAGCGGGTGGATGGCTGTGTATATAATGTTGCGGTTTTTTACGGGTATGCCCAGCGCTGGGCCATGGTACCCGTCCCACGTCCCCACATTAAAGGCATACGTGATGAAGAAGACGCTTTTTCTTCTGGTGTTCGGCCTGTTTGCGCTGCCGACACTGGCGACCGATCAGGCGGTCATCGATCGCTACAACAAGACCTGCATCGCCTGCCATTCCAGCGGCGCCGCCGGCGCGCCGCGCACCGGTGACGCAGAGGCCTGGGCACCGCGCCTGGCCAAGGGCATGGACGAACTGCTGAAGAGCACCCACAACGGGCTCCGCGGCATGCCCCCCAAGGGCCTGTGCTTTGACTGTACCGACGACGAATACCGCGCGCTGATCGAGTACATGTCGACGCCCGCAAAGTAACAGCCCGCCTCTCATAATTCATGCAATACAACGGTCTCTGTTCTATGAAGACATTGATGCTCGGCATACTGATTCTGTTCGGCGCCAGCGGCGCAGCACTGGCCGCCGGCGACGCCGCAGCGGGCAAGGCCAAGACCGCGACCTGTGCCGCCTGTCACGGCCCCGATGGCAACAGCCAGGCGCCGACCTTCCCCAAGCTCGCAGGGCAGCATGAGAAATACCTGCTGAAACAGCTGAAGGACATCAAGTCCGGCGCGCGCCCCGTTGCCACCATGGCGGGTCAGCTCGACGACAAGAGCGAGCAGGATCTGGCCGATATCGCCGCCTACTACGCCAGCCAGTCGATCAGCGTCGGCCAGACCAAAGAAGCGCTGCGCGCCAAGGGCGAGGCCATCTACCGCGGCGGCATCAGCGACCGCGAAGTGCCCGCCTGTACCGCCTGCCACTCGCCGACCGGCCAGGGCAACGGCCCCGCGGGCTTCCCCGCGCTGGGCGGCCAGCACGCTGAATACACCGCGTCGCAGCTCAAATCGTTCCGCGCCGCCGCCGATGGCGACCCCAGTGGCCGCGCCAACGACGGCGAAGAAGCCCGCACCATGCGCAGCATCGCGATTCGCATGACGGACAGCGAGATCGAAGCGGTGGCCAGCTACATCGCCGGCCTGCACCCCTGACCTGACCTCTCTCTGCACTTTCTGAAGGCGGCTGCGGCCGCCTTTTTTCATGGCGCGGGGAACCCCGAAGTGGCAGACAGGTCTGGGCTGTATTACCGTTACCCGCTGAGTTCGTGTTTTTGCTGCTGAGCCCGACCGGTGCCTGCCGGGCGTCGCCAGCGCCGAACCCGACCCTTTGCCAAACCCGATCTGGAGCCCGCTCATGAAACGTACCATCGCAGCCTCTCTGTTCTTCGCCCTGCTGGCCCCGCTGGCCTTGTGGGCACAGGGCTCCGGCGCGGATAACGCGGATAATTATGTGGAAGGCCAGCACTACATCCGCATCGACACCCCGGTAAAGACCCAGAACCCGGACAAGGTCGAAGTGGTCGAGGTGTTCTGGTACGGCTGCCACCACTGCTACACCTTCGAGCCCATGGTCGAGGCCTGGCAGAAGCAGCTCCCCGAGTACGTGGACTTCCACCAGTCCCCCGCCATCTGGAGCGGCCCCATGCGCCTCCACGCCCAGGCGTTCTACACCGCCAAGGCACTGGATGTACTCGACAAGGTCCACAGCCCGCTGTTCAACGCCCTCAACGTCGAAGGCAAGCGGCTGCTCAGCAAGGATGAAATCGGCCAGGTGTTCGTTGACCAGGGCATCGCCAAGGCCGACTTCGACAAGGCCTGGAGTGCCTTCGGCGTCAGCGCCCAGGTTAACCAGGCCGACGCCCGCGCGCGCAGCTACAAGATCAGCGGCACGCCGGAAATGATCGTCAACGGCAAATTCCGCGTCACCGCGCGCAGCGCCGGCAGCCAGGCGGGGATGCTGGATGTGGTCGACTACCTGATCACCCGGGAACAGGCACAACTGGCCAACGCCCGCTGACCCCGCGCCACCATGAACAGGGACGCCGGCGACGGGCGTGACTGGCGCGCGGAGTACCGGCGCGCGCTGCGGGAGCAGGAACAGCAGCAGGCCTTGATGGCGCTGCTGGCCCGCGCCGCCCAGCGCAGCGCGAACGCCGCCACCGGCCTGGACCGCGACCTGGATGCGCGGCTGGGCGGCCTGCAACAACGCCTGCGCGACAGCACCACCACCCTGGCCCAGCTGCAGGGCGCCATCGAAGCGCTGGAAACCCAGCTCAAGTTATCCGCCGATACCCGCAGTCTGTCCCAGCGGCGCTTTGTCGACAGTATCCGCGATCTGGCGAACGGCCTGGCGGCCCGCGCCACCGACGATGTCACCCGCGACGCCCTCAAGCAACTGGGGCGGAACGCCAGGCAGTACGGCGCCCATGTCAGCGACTGGCCCACGCCACTGGCCGCCCTCGCCACCCACCTCGACCAGATCGGCAGCCAGCCGGCGCCCGGTTTATTGCAGCGCTGGTTCGGCCGCGGCGCGCCCCCCGCGGACAGTGGCGCCGCGACTGAGCACGCGGAGATCGCCGACGCCGGACCGTCGGATAGCAGCGCAGCCGTGGCGCAGGAAGCTGAGCAGCTGGAAACCAAGTCGCCGGAAACCAGAGGCCCGAAACCCGAGGACCTGGAAACCGCGCATCCGGCAACGGGCCCGGTCACGTCACTGCCTGCCGGTGACACCACCGCCGCCCAGGTGATCGACGCCGCCGCCCAGTACCAGCGCCCCCTGGCCATGCCCGCCGGTGCGCTGGTCGAGAGCGAGCTCGCCGAGACGACGGCCGCCACGGCACCCGACATCGAGCCCGACCCGCCGTTTTCGCGGCTCAGTCAGGCCATCTGTTCCGTGCTGTCCGAGCTGCTGCGCCAGATCGCGCCGGGGGACAGCGGTCGCGCCGACCACGCCGCCGCCCTGGCCCAGATCGCCCGCGGCCTCAACTGGTACGAGCTGGTGCCCACCCTGGAGCACATCAGCCTCGCGGTGCTGTCCGCCATCCACCGCGACCAGGAGGAATTCCAGCACTACCTGGGCCAGCTCGATGCCCGGCTCGCGGAGGCCCAGCAGGGCCTGCGCCTCGCCCAGGCCTTCAGCGATGCCAGCCAGCGCGCGGACCGCGAACTGCAGGCCAACGTCCGCGCCGACCTCGACGGACTGCAACAGGAGGTCGCCGACGCCACCGAGCTGGACCTGCTCAAGCGCCAGATCAGCCAGCGGCTGGACGGCATCGTCCAGGCCATGGACCGGTTTCACGCCACCGGCAGCGAACAGCAGGGCGCGCTGACCACTCAGCTCGACACGCTGCGGGAACGGGTGGAACAGATGGAACAGGCCTCCCGCGACGCCCAGGACAAACTCGAGCAGCAGCGCCAGCTCGCGCTGCGCGATATGCTGACCCAGCTACCCAACCGCCAGGCGTACCAGCAGCGCCTGGAGCAGGAGACCGAGCGCTGGCGCCGCTACGGACGCCCGCTCAGCCTGGCGGTGTGCGACATCGACCACTTCAAGACAATCAACGACAGCTACGGCCACCAGGCCGGCGACAAGGTGTTGCGCATCATCGCCCGCACCCTGCGCCAGCGCCTGCGGCAGACCGATTTCGTGGCCCGCTACGGCGGCGAGGAGTTTGTGGTGCTGCTGCCGGAAACCAGCGCCGAGGACGCGCTGGCGGTCATGGATGCGGTGCGCACGGCGGTGGCCCAGTGCCCCTTCCATTTCCGGGAGCAGCGCGTGCGCATCACCCTGTCCGCGGGCATCGCCGGCTTCACGGCCCAGTCCACGGCGGAGCAGGTTTTCAAGCGCGCCGACCAGGCCCTGTACGAGGCCAAGCGCGCGGGCCGGAACCTTTGTCGCAGCGCCGCGTAAGGACGAGGCAATTCGGCGCAGGCCCGCACAGGCGACCAGCCGTGACTTACAACTCAGGGGTTCGGGTTGTATTATCCGGGGCCCTGTGCGATTCTTCCGCTCCGGTCGGCACGAGGCAGGCTGGAGCTCAATGTGGTCAATAATAATAGAGCGAGTACATAAGGTAATGATGAAGTCGGTAGTATTCGGAACAGTATCCAAATCAGCCTCCACAACGGCATCCGTGGCGTTCCTGGTCTTGGCGTTTTTCTCCGGCATGGTGTCTGCCGAGCAGAGCAGCTACCAGGTCAACCCGGGCGATGCGCTGCAGATTTTTGTGTGGAATGAAGAGGGCCTCACCCGCGAAGTGCTGGTGCGCCCGGACGGCTTTATCAGCGTGCCGCTGGTCGGCCAGGTCAAGGCCGGCGGGCTCACTCCCGAAGCCATCGAGACCCGGCTCGTCGAAGGCTATTCCAAATACCTGAAGGACGCGCCCACCGTCACCGTTTCCCTGCTGCAGATTGGCGGCTACAAAGTCTACGTGGTGGGCAAGGTCAATCGCCCCGGCGAATACCCCATCAACCGCCCCACCGACGTCATGCAGGCGCTGGCCATGGCCGGCGGCCTCAACACCTTCGCCAAGGAAAACGACATCAATATCCTGCGCCGCAAAGCCGACGGAAGCCAGGAGGCGATCAAGTTTGCCTACGGCAAAGTCAAGGACGGCGACCAGTTGCAGACCAACATCATCCTCAAAAGCGGTGATGTCGTCGTCGTTCCCTGAACCACCCGGCAGTGTGTTATCCCATGTCTATATCAGCGCTACCCACCGGTGTCGGTTCCAGGCTTCACCACCTCCTGGTGGTTGCGCTGCTGAGCGCAGCGCCGCTGGCAATGGCTGCCGAACTCACCACCCAGACCAGCGTCGGTGCCAAGGCGGAATACGACGACAATCTGCGGCTCTCGCCCAACCAGGAAGATGCCGTCGGCAGTGCCGTGGCCGAGGCCGGGCTGGACACGCTCTACCGCACCGAGACCCTGGACCTGCGCGCCAATATCAAGGTCATGTCGACCCGCTACAACGAAGATGGCTACGACAGCGATGACCAGCGCGCCGCGCTGAGCGCGTCCAAACAGTGGGAAAGCCAGAGCGCGGGCATCGACGTGCTGATCAACCGCGGCTCGACCCTGACCACCGAATTTCTCGACTCCGGCCGCATCAACACCACCGAGCGGGTGGAGACCTACAAGATCGCCCCGCGCTGGGACTGGACCATCACCGAAACCAGCCAGGTGGCACTGTCCGGTTCTGCCACCCAGGTCCAGTACGGCGGCGGCCCCTACACCGATTACCGCTACTACGACGCGACCGCCCAGTATATTTTTGCGCTGCGCGAGAACCTGCGCCTGTTCGCCAACCTCACCTGGTCGAAGTACGAGTCCGAGGATTTTGAAGGGCAGTTCCCGTCATTGCGGCTGGTATCGATACCGCCGTTCGGAGCATTTATTGTCGACGGCCCCCTCTTTACCCAGCGCTACACCAACTCCAGCGACAGCAATGGCGCCACCATCGGCGGCGAATACGCCATCACCGAAAATCTGCTGGTGTCCGCAGTGGGCGGCGTGACCCGCACCGACACCACCTACGACATCGACGACGTGGACAACGGCTGCCAGCTTGCCGCCAATGACCCCAACCTGTTTTTTGATGGCCTGTGCTATCTGGAAGACGACAGTGCGACCACCACCCTGGCCAACGCCAGCCTGACCTGGAACGGTGTGCGCCAGCGCGTCAACGCCTCTTACGTGCACCGCACCCAGCCGAGCTCGGACGGCTACCTGATCGAAAGCCAGCAGGCCAACCTGGGCTGGACCTACCAGCTGACGGAGCTGAGCACCGTGATCGCCGAAGGCATCTGGGGCAAGAACAAGTCCCTGGGCAGCTCGGCCACCGCCGCCGGCGCCGACCGCTCCAATCGCGACTACTATTACTTCAACCTGCGCTACCGCCACAAACTGACCGAAGCGTGGAGTGTCAACGCCGATTACCGCTACCGCTATCAGGAGCGCGAGCAATGGCAGGGCGACAGCGCGGAATCGAGCATGGTCGCACTGGGCATTGAATATCAGCTCCCCAGGACTTTCTGGTAGCAAAACCGTATCAGCAGTCCGCCGCCGCGGCGGGCTTACAGGTGAATCACAACAATGAACATGGCCATGGACTTTGAAGAAGACACCAAATCCCTGGGGGATTACCTCAAGGTCTTCAAGCGCCGCAAGAAGCAGTTTTTCATTCCGGCCGCCATCACCCTGGTAATTGTGGTGCTGGCCGCGCTGCTGTGGCCGCCCACCTACCGCTCCACGGCGACCATCCTGATCGAACAGCAGGAAATTCCCAAGGACCTGGTGCAGTCCACCGTCACCAGCCTGGCCAACCAGCAGATCCAGGAAATCACCCAGCGCATCCTGACGTTGAAAAACATCATGGATATGGTGAAGAAGTACAACCTGTACGACGAAGACACGCTGCGCACCAAGCCGCGCACCGAAATCGCCCAGGAATTCCAGAAGGCCATGACCCTGGACCTGGTCAGCGCTGAAGTCATCGACCCGCGCTCCGGCCGCCCCAGTACCGCGACCATCGCATTCACCCTGGCCTTTGATCACCGCAACCCCGCCAGCGCGCAGCAGGTCGCCAACGAGCTGGTCAATCTCTACCTCAACGAAAACCTGAAATCGCGCACCGAAAAAAGCGCCAGCGCGTCGGCGTTTCTGCGCGAGGAAGCCAAGGCCATGGGCGAGCGCCTGAGCGAGCTGGAGGCCCAAATCGCCACCTTCAAAGAGCAGAACGAAGGCAGCCTGCCCGAGCTGTACCAGTACAACCTGTCGCTGATCGACCGCACCGAGCGCGAACTGCTGGATATCAGTTTCCGTATCAAGGAGCTGGAAAAACGCGTCCTTGAACTCGAGGCCCAGAAGGCACCGCTGAGCCCCTACGCGCCCACCGTGCTGCCCTCCGGCGAAAACGTACTGTCGGACTACGACCGTCTCAAGTCCCTGCAATCCGAATACCGGCGCAAGTCCGCGGTCTACAGCAAAGACCACCCGGACATTCAGCGCCTCAAGCGCGAGATCAACAATCTCGAGGCCAATATCGGCTCCCTGAGCCGTGAGGATTACGCCAGGCAGCTCAGAACCGAACAGGAAACCCTCAGCGGTCTCAAGCAGCGCTACACCGCGGATCACCCTGAAGTGGTCAACCAGGAGCGCGTGATCGCGCAGCTGGAAGAGCGGCTGGCCAACGCGCCGAGCAAGGCCGCAGACCCGCAGGCCGCCGACAACCCCGCCTATGTGCTGCTGGACACCCAGCTGCAAAGCGCGCGCGGCGAAATCAATTCACTGCGTCAGAAGGAAGACGAACTGCGCAGCAAGATTGCCCAGTTTGAGAGCTACATCCTGCGCGCGCCCGCTGTCGAGCGCGACTACAAAACCCTGCTGCGCGACTACGACAACGCCCAGCTCAAGTACCGCGAAATCAAGGCCAAGCAGATGCAGGCCGACCTGTCGCAGAACCTGGAACAGGATCGCAAAGGCGAGCGCTTTACCCTTATTGATCCGCCGGTGCGCCCCGAGGAGCCGGTCAGCCCCAACCGTCTCGCGCTGCTGATTGTCGGGCTGATTCTGTCCGCTGGTATCGGCATCGGCGCCATCGCGCTGATGGAAGCGCTGGATGAAAACGTGCGCGGGCAGAAGGCACTGGAAACCATTATCGGCGGGCCGCTGCTGGTGAGCGTGCCCTACATCCATATCGACGCCGAGCTGAAACAGGACAACCGCCGCCTCTATATCATGCTGGGCGCAGCCGCCGCCGCGGTTATCGTGGTGCTGGTGCTGTTCCACTTTTTGGTTAAACCGCTGGATGTGACCTACTACATCCTGCTCAACAAGCTCGGCGTGGGCTGAGGCAGAGAACCCATGGACTATATACAGCAAGCCATCGACAAGGCCCGCAAGGAACGCGAGGGCAATATCGGCAAGCCGCGGGAAGCGCACGGCCACGAAGGCCTGCAGGGCCGCCAGCCGGGCGGCGACCAGGGTATGCCCGAGAGCATCAGCTACACGCAGACGCGCCAGGTCGCGCTGTCTGAAGAGCACCTGCGCGACAACCGCGTGATCGCCGGTGTTAACGCCGACAAGCGCGGCGAAGCCTACCGCCAGCTGCGCACCCAGGTGCTGCAGAAAATGCGCGCCAACAGCTGGAAGACCCTGGCCGTCACCAGCCCCAATGAAAACGCCGGCAAGACCCTGACCGCCATCAACCTGGCGATCTCCCTGTCGCGGGAGGTCAACCAGACCGTGCTGCTGGTCGACCTCGACCTCTACAACCCGTCGGTGGCATCGACGCTGGGCATCGACGTCCAGCAGGGCCTGATTGATCACCTGTCCGACGGCACCCCGGTGGCCGACCTGCTGATCAACCCGGGGCTTGAGCGCCTGGTGGTATTGCCGGGCCGCAAGACGCCCAATGTGTCCAGCGAAATCCTGTCATCGCCGGCTATGAAACAACTGTATGCCGACCTGACCAGCCGCTACGAATCGCGGCTGATCATCGCCGACCTGCCGTCGCTGCTGATCAACGACGACGCAATGGCCTTTGCACCCAAGGCCGACTGCGTATTGCTGGTGGTCGAAGAGGGCGGTTCCACCCAGGCCGAGATCGAGCGCTGTCTGCAACTGCTCGAAGGCAACAATCTCATCGGCACCATACTCAACAAAGCGGACACCTGAGCGATTACTGGTGCAATGGCATGTACGAACGACATTTCGGCCTCAAGGACAAACCGTTTAACCTGATCCCTGATCCGGATTACCTGTACCTGTCTCCCAAGCACCGCGTCGGCCTGTCCATGCTGGAATACGGCCTGATGGAAACCGCCGCCGGGATCACCGTCATAACCGGTGACGTCGGCGCCGGCAAAACCACGCTGATCCGCAAGCTGATGCGCCGCATCGACTACAACGAGCTGACCGTCGGCGTCATCAACAACACCGACAATTTCCAGGAAGACCTGATGACCTGGGTCGCCAACGCCTTCAACCTGCCTCATGAAGGCAAGGACGAAGTGGCCCAGTTCCGGGATTTCCAACGCTTTCTGATTGACGAATACGCCAGGGGCCGCCGCTGTGTGCTGATTGTCGACGAGGCGCAGAACCTCGGCATCAAGGCCCTGGAACGGCTGCGCATGCTCACCAATATCAACGCTGACCGCGACCAGCTGGTGCAGATCGTCCTGGTGGGCCAGCCCGAGCTGTTCGACATCCTGAAACGCCCCGAACTGTCCCAGATCGCCCAGCGCGTGTCCGTTGAGTTCCACCTGGAGCCGCTGGAGCTGAGCGAAGTCATGGGCTATATCCAGCACCGCCTCGAAGTGGCGGGCACCCAGCGGGAAATCTTTCAGCCGGAAGCGGTCGCCGCCATCTTCTATTACTCCGGCGGCGTGCCGCGGCTGGTCAACACCCTGTGCGACTACAGCATGGTCCACGCCTACGCCCTGGGCCTGGACACCATCGGCCTGGACACCGTGCAGGCGGTGGTGGCGGGGCGCCGCATCGGCGGCCTCAACCGCTCCGACAAACAGCGCGACGCCCGCGACGCAGTGCGCGACGACATCCTGGCCCGCACCGGCAAGGACCTCGCCGCGGCGATGGCGGGCTGATGCAATGACCACTGTAATGACCAGCGCCAAGACCAGTGCCATGACGACCGCCCCGCGCCCATCGCACCGCCCTGCAAGGCAAGCCCGTGCGCTGCGCCCCTGCACACGCCCCTTACTGTTGATAGTGACGGCCCGTATCCATGACTGATCCTGTTTCCAATCCGGCGCGCAAAACCCTGCTCACGGTATTTGGTACCCGCCCGGAAGCCATCAAGATGGCGCCGGTGGTGGCGGCCCTGAAGCAGGTGCCGGAATTCGACGTGCGGGTATGCGTCACCGCCCAGCACCGCGAGATGCTGGACCAGGTACTGGCCCTGTTTGATATCACCCCGGATTACGACCTCAACATCATGGCCCCCGGCCAGGACCTGTTTGATGTGACCTCCCGCGTGCTGCTGGGGATGCGCGACGTACTGAAGGACTGCGCGCCGGACATGGTGCTGGTCCACGGCGATACCACCACCTGCTTCAGCGCCGGCCTCGCCGCCTTTTATGCCGGTGTCCCGGTGGGCCATGTGGAAGCGGGCCTGCGCACCGGCAATATGCGCGCGCCATTTCCCGAAGAAGCCAACCGCAGCCTGGTCGCACCGCTGTGCACCCTCAACTTCTCGCCGACCCGGCGCGCCAGCGACAACCTGCTGGCCGAAGGCCGCGACCCCGCAACGATCGCCGTGACCGGCAACACGGTCATCGACGCACTGCTGGAGATCAGCGCCCGCGTCACCGATATGCCCGCCGCCCACTGGCGCGAGCTGTTCGGCGCAAAGCTCTTCGACCGCGTGAACGACAGCGCCCGGCAGACGATTCTTATCACCGGCCACCGCCGCGAAAATTTTGGCCAGGGCTTTCGCGACCTGTGCGGCGCCATCCGCGACCTCGCCGAGCAGCACAGCGACTGGAACTTCGTATACCCGGTACACCTCAACCCCAACGTCCAGGTGCCGGTAAAAGAACTGCTCAGCGGGCTGGACAACGTGCACCTGATCGAACCGTTGGATTACCTGCCCTTCGTGTGGCTGATGAACCAGTGCGACCTGATCCTCACCGACTCCGGCGGCGTGCAGGAAGAAGGCCCGTCGCTGGGCAAACCGGTGCTGGTCATGCGCGAAGTGACCGAGCGCCCCGAAGCCCTGGATGCGGGCACAGTGCGCCTTGTCGGCACCAGCCGCACACAGATCGTCGACGGCGTAACCGAACTGCTGACCAACCGCGCTGCCTACGACGCCATGGCCCGCGCCATCAACCCCTACGGCGACGGCAAAGCCGCACGGCGCATCGCCGAGCGCCTGCGTCAACATTTCTGGGGCACGGGTGAGTTTATGGCGTTTGATGTAGAGCGACAGTGACCGCGCTCACGCACCAGCCACCACGCGAGTAGCCGCTGTCGATACCGCGACAGCTACAACAACAGATACAACGAGTGACACAACGAG
>JAVEVZ010000047.1:0-13346 GCA_034004805.1 Spongiibacteraceae bacterium
CGGAGATGACCGATACTCTGGATATCGGTTTTGACGCCGACACCCCGGTGACCACGGAATACCGCGACGGCGGCTGGTTCAACGGGGTGATCAGGCGCGTCGATGTGACGCTCGACAAGTAAGGGGTTAACGCAAGGCCCTCCGGGGGCTCACCAGCTCCCGGTATTTTCCATGGATGCCCACGGCTCCTGCGGCGGCAGGGCGTCCCCGGCCTGCAGCAGCTCAATGGATATCCCGTCAGGGGAGCGCACAAAGGCCATATGGCCGTCGCGGGGAGGGCGGTTGATGGTGACGCCGGCGTCCATCAGGCGCTGGCAGGCTGCGTAGATATCATCGACGCGATAGGCGAGGTGGCCGAAGTTGCGGCCCCCGCTGTAGCTCTCGGGATCCCAGTTGTAGGTCAGCTCTATCAGGGGCGCCTGGTGCTCCCGGGCTGCGGCTTCGTCGCCGGGCGCGGCAAGGAATATCAGGGTAAAACGGCCTTTTTCGTTGTCGTAACGGCGTATTTCCTTGAGCCCCAGTTTGTTGCAATAGAAATCCAGCGATGCGTCGATATCGCTGACGCGAACCATGGTGTGCAGGTAGTGCATGGCATACCTCCTGTAGAGATCACGAATCATCTGCATTGTCCCTGTCCCGGTCAGCCCTGACAACGCGCAAGCTCAGGCCGCCTGGTGACAGAGCGCTAGCCAGCGCTTGACGCCAGCGCTGTGGTATTTCTGTTTGTGGAGTATCAGGTACAGCTTGCGGCGCAGGTCGCGGCCGGGCACGGACAGCGGCACCAGGCGCCCGCTGGCAAAAGCGTCCTCCAGTGTGATGCGCGACAGGCACCCCAGGCCCAGCCCGGACTCCACCGCACGTTTGATAGCTTCCGTGTGCTGCAGCTCCAGCTGGATCGCGAGGCGCGGCAGCAGGTCGTGCAGCCCGCGCTCAAAGGTCTGGCGGGTACCGGAGCCCGGTTCGCGCAGTATCCACCGGGCTTCCAGCAGATCCTTGTCGCTGAGCTGCCGGCGCGCAGCGAGCGGGTGGCCGGGGGCGCAGAACACCACCAGTTCGTCGTCCCGCCAGGCTTCGATTGTGAGGTCCGGGTGGTGGAGTTCCCCCTCGATCATTCCCACATCCAGTACAAAGTGGGCAACCTTGTGCGTGATGGTCGCGGTGTTGGCCACTTCGAGACTGACCCTACTGGCCTGGTCCGCCATATAGCGGGTGAGCAGGGGTATCGCGAGGTAGTTGCCGATGCTGAGCGTGGCACCGACCTTGAGCGGCCCGGCCTCCACATCATGCCCCAGGGCGGACTCGAGCTCGCGGGCGCGGGCCAGAAGCTCTTCAGCTCTGGGTTGAAGTACGCGACCGAAGTCATTGAGCTGTAAGCGCTTTCCTATTCGTTCAAACAATTGGATATCGAACTGCTGCTCGAGCTCCTTGAGGGCGCCACTGGCGGCGGACTGGGACATGGCCAGGCTGTCGGCGGCACGGGTCAGGTTTTCGTGGTGGGCGGTGGCGAGAAAGATCTCGAGTTGGCGCAGGGTGTATCTCATAATCGACGAAACCGAATAGATATATCTGAATTATCCGTTTTGACGATAACACGCCAAGCCCATATAGTGGCAACTAAGGATCATTAGTTTCGCAGGAGCCGCAATGAGCAACCTCAATCAGGAAACGGTGACCAGCGTCCGCCACTGGACGGATACGCTGTTCAGCTTTACCACCACGCGGGATCCCGGCTTCCGCTTCAAGAACGGTCATTTCACCATGATCGGACTGCAGCTTGAGGATCGTCCGCTGATGCGCGCCTACAGCATCGTCAGCGCGAACTACGAGGACGAGCTGGAATTTTTCAGTATCAAGGTGCCGGATGGCCCCCTCACTTCGCGTCTGCAGCATCTCAAGGTGGGCGACCCCATCCTGGTGAGTCGCAAGCCCACCGGCACCCTGATCGTGGATCATCTGTTGCCGGGCAAGCGCCTCTACCTGCTGAGCACCGGCACCGGGCTGGCGCCTTTTATGAGCATTATCAAGGACCCCGAGACCTACGAGCGCTTTGACAAGGTGGTGCTGGTACACGGGGTGCGCCAGGTCGCGGAACTGGCTTATATGGACCATATCAGCGAGGAGCTGCCGCAAAACGAGTATTTTGGCGATGTGGTGCGCAACAAGCTGATCTACTACCCGACCGTGACCCGCGAGCAGTACCGCAACACCGGGCGGCTGACGGATCTGTTCCGCACCGGCAAGCTGTTCAAGGACATTGGCCTGCCCATGCCCAATGTGGAGGACGACCGCTTCATGATCTGCGGCAGTCCCGCGATGCTCAAGGACTGCTGCAAAATTCTCGACGCCAACGGGTTCCGCGAGGCACGCGGCAGCGACCTGGGCCACTATGTGATTGAGCGGGCCTTCGTCGAGAAGTAAACGAAAGCTGGTCTGGGATCGCCGGAAATAACCGCAAACCGGTGCCGGGGCGCCCGGCGCCGGGTCACGGACTTACTGTGGCTCGGCCACCTTCAGCAACTGCTTGCCCTGGTTTTTCCCGGCAAACAGGCGCAACAGGGTTTTGGGAATGTTCTCGAAACCCTCCTGGACGTCCTCACGCCAGGCGATTTCCCCCTGACTCACCCAGGTGCTGAGGTCGTTCATGGCCTCCGGGATACGCGCCACGTAATCCATCATGATAAAGCCCTGCATGCGCAGTCGCCGCGTGACCACCAGCATCAGGTTGCGCGGGCCCGGCTGTGGCGTGGCGTCGTTGTAGGCGCTGATCTGGCCGCAAAGGATGATCCGCCCGTGGTCGGCCATCTGTTCCAGTCCCGCCTCGAGCGTCGTCCCGCCGACATTGTCGAAGAAGAGATCAATGCTCCGGGGGCACAGCGCGGCCAGACGCTGCTCGATATTCTCATGCTTGTAGTCGATCACAGCATCCAGCCGGCAGGCGGTTTTCAGCCAGTCGCATTTCTCCTGGCCGCCCGCAATGCCGATCACCCGGCAGCCCTTGATGCGCGCGATCTGCGCCACTACTGAGCCGGTGGCACCGGCGGCGGCGGACACCAGGACGGTCTCGCCGGGCCGGGGCTGCCCGACGTCCAGCAAGCCGAAATACGCGGTGTAGCTGGTACCGCCGAATACCGACATCAATGTCGCCGGCGGCACGCCCTCGGGCACCGGGCGCGGCGGGAAAGCGCTGGCGGGGTCCCCCACCGCATAGTCCTGCCAGCCGAACATGCCCTGTACCAGCGCACCTTCGGGGAGAGAGGGATTGCTGGAGCGCATGACCTGGCCCACCGTGCTGGCGCGCATGACTTCGCCGATAGCCACCGGCGGCATATAGCTGGGGACATCGTCCAGCCAGCCGCGCATGGCGGGCTCGAAGCTGAAATAGAGGTTCTTGATCAGAACCTGGCCGGCGGCGAGGTCGACGGCCGGCATCGGTGCTTCGCGGTATTCGAAATCACTTTCCTTGAGCATGCCTTGGGGGCGGCGCTTGAGCAGCCATTGGCGGTTGATGCTGGGCACGTCATTTTCTCCTTGTTCGTCGCGTGAAGGGTGCGCGCCAAATTAGCACGGTCCGGCCTGCGGCAGGCCAGCGCGCCCATGACAATCCGGTCATGGGTCGACGCTCGCTGCAGGAAAGCCAATAATGGCCGCGAATCCGGCGGGGGGAGGCCAACATGGGACCACTGGCAGGTTATCGCATCATCGAAATTGCCGGCATCGGGCCGGGCCCCTTTGGCGCCATGTGTCTGGCGGACATGGGGGCGGAAGTCATACGGGTCGGCCGTCAGGACGGCAGCCAGTTCCACAGCGACAGCCCCCGCCTCGATTTCCTCAACCGCGGCAAGCGCAGCATCTGCGTGGACCTGAAGCAGCCCGAAGGCATCGAGGTGGTGCTGAAGCTGGTGGAAACCGCCGATGCGCTGGTGGAAGGCTTTCGCCCGGGCATTATGGAAAAGCTGGGGCTGGGGCCCGAGGTATGCCTGGCGCGCAACCCCAGGCTGGTATTCGGCCGCATGACCGGCTGGGGCCAGGAGGGGCCGCTGGCACAGCGGGCGGGGCACGACATCAATTACATCGCTCTGTCCGGCGCCCTTCACGCCATGGGCCGTGCCGGTGAAAAGCCGGCCATACCGCTGAACCTGGTGGGGGACTTCGGCGGCGGTGGGCTGCTGCTGGCCTACGGGGTGGTCTGTGCGTTGCTGGAAGCGCAGAAAAGCGGCGAGGGCCAGGTGGTGGACGCGGCGATGGTGGACGGCGCCTCGCTGCTGATGACCAGTATCTTCGCCGCCCATCAGGCCGGCTACTGGAGTGCCCAGCGCGGCACCAATATGCTCGACTCCGGCGCGTTCTTCTATGAGGTCTACGAAACGGCGGACGGCCGCCATGTCAGCCTTGGCGCCATTGAACCACAGTTCTATGCGCAGTTAATGCAGCGCCTGGGCTTCGCGGCCGACGATATACCTCCGCAGTTCGATCCTGCCCAGTGGCCCGCGCTCAAGGCCAGGATCGCAGCCCGGGTGCGGGAAAAGACCCGGGACGAATGGTGTGCAATCTTTGACGGCAGCGATGCCTGCTACGCGCCGGTGCTGGCGATGGATGAAATAACCGGGCACCCGCACCACCGCGCCCGCGGCAGTTTTCCCGAGCAGCAGGGGGTCTGGCAGCCTCGACCGGCCCCGCGCTTCAGTCGCACTGCCGCGCAGCACTCGCCGAAGGCCGTGCCCAGTGGCGCCGATACGCTGGCGCTGCTGCAGGCCCTCGGTTACTCACAGACGGATATTGATGCCTTGCGGGGTCGCGGCGCGGTAAGCTGAGGACATTGCGCCAGCCGATGGCATGCTTGGAAACTCCGCCGCTGGCCGACGGTCGATAGGATAGGCAATGGTTTCATGGCCAGGCTCCGCCAAGCTGTGCCCGGCCTGTGGAGCGAGGGAGGAGAGCCATATGAAAATGTTCTGGAACCGACGTTCAGGCTTTGAGCGGCGCCTGATCAGTGACCCTCCGGCGGATGAACAGCGCTTTCTGGAGCGCCGCAATCCACGCAGCGATGGCTATGTGCTGGTGATCGGCGAGGGCGGACTGGACCGGTTCAGCCTGATGGTGATGGTGCCGGTGCTGGGCTTGCTGTGCGCTGCCCTGGTCTCCAGCTGGCTCGCAACAGGCTGACAGAGTCACAGGCCAGCGTTGTCTCCAGCCGCGCAGCAGCGTGGCACTCTGCGGTCTGGCGGCACGACGACTGCCAGTTCCGGGGGACCGGTTGGTTACTCAGCGATGACCGACGCAGGTTTAGCCGCGGTCAGACACCTGATTCCAGCCATGCGTCGAACTGCGCGTCTGAACGAATAGTTTTATAAATCATATTCTTACAAAGGCTTTCTAAAATAAATGTCAGGCTTTACCCATATCGATGAACGCGGTCAGGCACACATGGTGGACGTCAGTGACAAGTCGGTCACGGCGCGCAGCGCCACCGCCGAGGCACGGGTCACCATGGGTGCGGAAACTCTGCGCCTGTTGCTGGCGGGCGGTCACCACAAGGGCGACGTGTTCGCGGTAGCGCGTATTGCGGGCATCCAGGCGGCCAAGCGCTGTGCGGACCTGATCCCCCTGTGCCATCCGCTGGCGCTGACCGCGGTCAGCGTGGAACTGCGGGTGGACGAAGCGGCATCGCAAGTCGTGGTCGAGGCCACCTGCAAGCTGGCGGGGCGCACCGGAGTGGAGATGGAGGCGCTGACGGCGGTCTCGGTGGCGGCGCTGACCGTCTACGACATGTGCAAGGCCAGCGACAAGGGCATGGTCATAGAGCGTATCCAGTTACAGCAAAAGCGCGGCGGCAAGTCGGGAGACTGGCTGCGGGAGGGCCATCAATGATCAGGGTGTTGTTTTTCGCCAGCCTTCGGGAGGCCCTGGGGACCGCGGAAATCGCGGTGCCCTGGCAGGCCGGGCTGGAGTTGCCGGCGGGCCTGATCGCCGCCATCGCCCGGCAACAGGGTGAAGCGGCAGCGGCGATTCTGGCGGACGAACAGGTGATCTGTGCGCACAATCAGCGGGTCTGCAAGCACCCCACGGCGCTGAACGCCGGCGACGAAGTCGCCTTCTACCCCCCAGTGACCGGCGGCTGACGATGATCTCGGTCGCCGTACAGGAAGCCGACTTTGACGCTGGTGCCGAACTGCGGGCGCTGCAGGCTGATAACCCCGCGCTGGGCGCAGTGGCCAGCTTTGTGGGGCTGATGCGGGATCGCAACGAGGGTGTTGCGGTGACCGCCATGGCGCTGGAGCACTATCCAGGCATGACCGAAGCCAGTATCCGCGACATCGCCGAACAGGCCTGTGAACGCTGGCCCCTGGGCGGGGTGCGCGTGGTGCACCGGGTGGGCCTGATCCGGCCCGGCGAACAGATCGTACTGGTGGCGGTCAGCGCGGCGCACCGCAAGGAGGCCTTTGCCGGCTGTGAGTTCATTATGGATTACCTCAAGACGCGTGCCCCGTTCTGGAAAAAGGAGACCACCGCCCAGGGTGAGGAGCGCTGGGTGCAGGCCCGGGACACCGACCAGGCAGCGGCGGCGCGCTGGTAGTCCTGCTGAGTCCCGGGGTCCGCTTATGTATAATCCCGCGCTTGTCTGGTTTTCTGGCGACCTGCGATCGCCCACAAGGAATCTTCATGAGTTTAGACAGTCGCGAGTTCCGCAACGCCCTGGGCCGTTTCGCCACCGGGATCTGTGTTATCACCGCCAATCCCGAGGGCTATGAACCCTTCGGCATGACCGTCAATTCCTTTGCGTCGGTGTCCCTGGAGCCACCGCTGGTGTTGTGGAGCCTGCAGAACAATTCGGAGTGTTATCCCGCTTTTGCAGCAGCGCGCCACTTTGCGGTCAACGTCCTCGCAAACGACCAGTTGGCGCTGTCCAATCAGTACGCCAAGAAGGCCAGTCATACACTGAACCCCGAGCACTTCCGCATCGGGCGCAGCGGTACCCCGGTGTTGCGCGGCGCGCTCACCAGTTTCGAGTGCGAGACCTGGCAGCGCTACGACGGTGGCGACCACGTGATTCTGGTGGGCAAGGTCCTTGAGGTGACGTCGCGCCCCACGGGCAAGCCGCTGTTATTTTTCTCGGGCCAATATCGCGAATTACACTGACGCCTATGAAATTCTGCAGCCATTGTGGTCACGCCGTCGTCAACCGGATACCTTCCGGCGACGATCGGCCGCGCTACATCTGTGATCATTGCGGAGCGATACATTACGAAAATCCGCGCATCATAGTGGGCTGCCTGCCTGTCTTCGATGACCGCGTGTTGTTGTGCCGCCGCGCCATCGAACCGCGGCGCGGCTTCTGGACCCTGCCGGCGGGGTTTATGGAGAACGGCGAAACCACCCTCGAGGGCGCACTGCGCGAAACCTGGGAAGAGGCGCGCGCCAAAATCGGCCAGCAGATGCTTTACCGCATGTTCGATCTGCCGCATATCAATCAGGTGTATATGTTCTACCGGGGGTTGTTGCTGGGGCCGGAGTTCGCGCCTGGCAATGAAAGCCTGGAAGTCGACCTGTTCCGCGAGCAGGACATTCCCTGGCAGGACATTGCATTCCCCGTCGTGCTGGATACGCTGCGCGATTACTTCGATGACCGCCGGCGCGGTGAGTTCGCAGTGCGCATCTCCGGGGTCAATCCAGCCTGGCAGAAGGACTGGCTGCGCTGACCGGGGCTGCCGGATGTCTCCCTTATCGAGCAGGACAGGTAGGTGAATTTGGCTATCGATTACCCGTGGCTGCCGATCGCCGGCTATGCTGCCCTGTTGCTGACCGCACTGCTGGGCTGGCTGCTGGCGCAGCGCGCGGTCGGGCGCCTGCGGGCGCAGATGGCAGAGCAGGGCGCGTTACTGTTGCGGGCTGAGCAGCGCCAGGAACAACTCGCGCTCAGCCTGCACGAGGCGGAGAGCGCCCAGCGTGACATCCACAACCAGCTTCACGCCGAGCGCGAACTGCGCATCCAGGCACAGCGCGCCATGGACGTGGCCCAGAGCCGGCTCGGTGAAATCGAAGGACTGCAGGTCCAGCTGCGGGAACGCACTCAGCTGCTGGACACCCTGCGCGAACAGCTCACAGAGACGCGGGCCCAGCTGGCAGTGCAGGTCGAACAGCAGCGAACCGCCGATGAAAAGCTTCAGTGGCTGGAGCAGGCTCGCCAGCACCTGGGCCAGGAGTTCGAGTCAATCGCGGCAAAACTGTTCGAGGAGCGCGCACTGCGCTTCGGGGAGCAGAGCAAGCAGACTCTGGATACGACGCTCGCCCCGTTTCGCGAGCAGCTCGCGGAATTCCGGCGCCGCGTGGATCATGTCTACGAGCGCGAAACCCAGGAGCGCCTGACCCTGAAGGCAGAACTCGGCAAGCTCCACGCCCTCAATCAGCAGATGAGTCACGAAACCCTCAATCTGACCCGCGCCCTGAAAGGACAGAGCAAAATCCAGGGCAACTGGGGCGAGCTGATCCTCGAGCGCCTGCTCGAGGAGTCGGGGCTGACCCGGGGCCGGGAGTACGACACCCAGGTCTCGCTCAAGGACGAAGACGGCCGGCGCCGTAACCCCGACGTCGTGATTCATCTGCCCGAACAGCGGGATATCGTGATCGACGCCAAGGTGTCGCTGGTGGATTACGAGCGCTACCACAGCGCAGAGGACGCCGCCGAGCGGGCCCAGGCCTTGAAGCGCCACGTGGGGTCGGTGCGCAGCCATGTTGAGGGCCTGAGCCTCAAGGCCTATGAGCGCCTGGAAGGGGTGCGCAGCCTCGATTTCGTATTTATCTTCATTCCCATCGAGGCAGCGTTCATGCTGGCTATGGAACACGACGATCAGCTGTTCCGCGATGCCTGGGAGCGCAACATCGTGGTGGTCAGTCCAACCACGCTGCTGGTGACACTGCGCACCGTGCACGCGATCTGGCGCTACGAGCAGCAAAACCGCAATGCCGAGCGCATCGCCGATGCGGGCGGCAAGCTCCACGACCAGTTTGTGCTGCTAACCGAGTCCCTGAGTGATATCGGCAGGCATATCGATAAAGCCCGCGGCGCCTACGACCAGACCCTCGATCGTCTCAGCCGCGGGCGCGGCAACCTCGTGCGTCGCATCCAGCAGTTGCAACAGCTGGGTGCGAGAACCCGCAAACAACTGGCGCACCCGTTTACAGAAGATGACGACGCGAGCACAGAAAACGACACGGAGCACCTCGCTCCACCGACTACGGGAGATATCTGACGTGGCTTTTCCAAAAATTGGCAACCTCGCCCCGGCTTTCAGCCTGCCGGACCAGAATGGCAACACCGTCAGCCTCAAGGACTACAAGGGCAGCAACAATGTGGTGCTGTACTTCTATCCCCGGGCCATGACGCCGGGCTGCACCGTGCAGGCGGGCGGTTTGCGCGACCATGCTGACGATCTTGCAAAGCTAGATACCGTGGTGCTGGGGGTCAGCCCTGACCCGGTCCAGCGGCTGGCAAAGTTTATTGAGAAGGAGAGCCTCAATTTCACGCTGCTGTCCGATGAAGACCATGCCATTGCCGATAAATACGGTTGCTGGGGCCTGAAGAAATTCATGGGCCGTGAATCCATGGGCATACTGCGCACGACATTTATCATCGGCAAGGATGGGCGCCTGAAGCACATCATCGACAAGGTCAAAACCAAGCAGCACCACGAACAGGTGCTGGATTGGCTGCGCGAAAATGCCGGGCAGGGCTAGGGAGCCTCTGAAGAGCGTAGCGAGTGAGGGCAGATGGGGCAGCCATGAAAAAGCCGATGATCATAATGCTGGGAGCGTTAGCGCTGTTGTTTGGTCTGGTTTTTGGCTTTGACCAGTTCAAAAGACTGATGATTGCCGACGCATTGCGCAACTATCAGGCGCCTCCCGTGGTAGTGAGCGCGGAACCCGCCCAGAGCCAGGTATGGCAGAACTATCTGCGCAGCGTTGGCAGCCTTCACGCCGTGGACGGTGTGGATATCAGTTCCCAGGTTGGCGGAATCATCCAGGAAATCTACTTCGCTTCTGGCCAGGAGGCCACGGAAGGCCAGGTGCTGGTACAGCTGGATGACTCCGTGGAGCGCGCCAATCTTCGCAGCTACAAGGCACAGTTGCAGCTCGCGGAGATCAATTTCCAGCGCGACAAGCGCCTGCTGGAAAGTCGCGCCATTTCCAAGACCGATTTCGATACCAGCGAAGCGCGGCTCCAGGAGGCCCGCGCGGCAGTGGAGAGAACCCAGGCTCTGATCGCACAGAAACGTATCAGGGCACCATTTCCCGGCCGCCTTGGCGTGCGCCAGATCAGCGTGGGGCAATATGTCAGCAGCGGTGATCGCATTGTGACGCTGCAGGCGCTGGACTATCTGGATGTGGATTTCCACCTTTCCGAGCAGCATGTGCCCAATTTGTACATCGGCCAGCCGGTAGTGCTGGCACTGCAGGCTTATCCCGACCGGGAGTTTGCGGCGGTGGTGTCGGCTATAGATGCCAAAGTAAACCCGCAGACCCGCAATATACTGGTACGCGCAAGCTTTGCTAACGATGACCACGCGGCCATTCCCGGCATGTTCGCAGACGTGCGCGTCATGCTGCGCAGCAGCGAGGCTGTCATCACTGTGCCTCAAACCTCAATCAGCTACAGCCTTTACGGAGATTCGCTGTTTGTCGCGGAGCCTACCGCGGAGACGCATGATGACCGCGCCGTCTACCGTGTGACACAGCGCTATATCAAGGTGGGCGATCGGCAGGGCAAGCGGGTGGCGATCGTCGATGGGCTGGATGCCGGTGAGCTCGTGGTGAGTTCAGGCCATCTCAAGCTGAGCAATAACGCGCTCATCACCATCGACAACAGCGTCGAACTCTGAATCGGCGCACGGGAATCTGGGTATGCACTTCACCGACCTGTTCATTCGCCGCCCGGTGCTCGCGATCGTTGTCAGCCTGCTGCTGCTGTTGCTGGGGCTGAAGGCATTCACCTCACTGCAGTTGCGCCAGTATCCGGAAATCGTCTACCCGGTTATCAACGTGACAACCGTTTATCCGGGCGCCAGCGCCGAGCTGGTCAAGGGGTTTGTTACCACTCCGCTGCTCAACGCAGTGAGCAATGCAGAAGGCATAGACTACGCTACTGCGACGTCGGTAGAGAGTCGATCCACTATTCAGATCTATCTGACGCCGGGCTACGACGTCAACGCGGCATTTCTGGAGATTGGCGCCAAGGTCAGCAAGGTGCGCGGGGAGTTGCCCGAAGCTGCCGAGGAACCCCTGGTCGAGAAGATGGAAGGGCTGGGCGCAGACACCCTGCAGTACCTGAGCTTTTCCAGCGCGATCATGAACGAGGAGCAGATCACCGACTTCCTTACCAAGGTGATCATGCCGGCGATTGCCACAGTCGATGGTATGGGGCGCGCAGAACTGCAGGGCAAGAGACCTTTTGCCATGCGGGTATGGTTGAACCCGGAAAAGATGGCCGCCTACGGCGTCACGGCAAGTGATATCAACAGCGCACTGCGGAACAACAACTTTCAATCGACAGCCGGCAAGATCGAAGGTCGAAACACCATACTCAACGTCTCGGCGCAAACAAGCCTCACAACCACCGAAGAATTCCGCGCTATCGTAGTGCGCGCCAGTGCCGATTCGCTGGTGCGTCTTGGCGATGTTGCCCGGGTCGAACTGGGCGCTGAAAGCTATAACGAAATCGTCCGCTTTGATGGCAAGCGCACGGTCTTCATCAAGACTGCTGCGTCCGTCAATGCCAACCCGCTGGATGTTGCGCAGGGCGTGCGCGATATGCTGCCTGACCTGCGCAAGCAGCTGCCGCCAGGCCTGGACGTCGACCTGGTTTTCGACACGACGCGGGCCATTGAGTCCTCTATCAGGGAGGTGGTGAAAACCCTGATTGAGGCCAGCGTTATCGTTATCATCGTCATCTTCCTGTTTCTCGGTTCACTGCGCTCGGTAGTCATTCCGGTGGTCACGATTCCGCTATCGCTGATCGGCGTACTCTTTGCGATGCTGCTGCTGGGCTTCAGTGTCAACCTGCTGACCCTGCTGGCGATGGTTTTGGCTATCGGCCTGGTGGTCGATGACGCGATCGTGGTGGTGGAAAATATCCAGCGACATATCGAAGAGGGTGCGCCGCCCATGCAGGCGGCACTCGACGGGGCGCGCGAGATAGCCTTTCCAGTCATTGCCATGACCATCACGCTCGCCGCGGTCTACGGACCTATAGGGTTTCTCGAGGGCTTGACCGGCGCGCTGTTTGCGGAATTTGCATTTACGCTTGCGGGCGCGGTGATTATCTCGGGTATTATCGCGCTCACGCTGTCCCCCATGATGAGCTCCTACCTGGTGAGCAGCGACGTAATCGACCACGGCCTGGTGCGCTGGCTGGATGCGCGCTTTGATAGCCTGAGGTTCAGTTACAAGAATCGACTGGAATGGCTGCTCCATCGCCGGCGCCTGGGCCTGGTGTTCGCCGCAGTGATTCTGCTGACGATTCCCTTCCTTTACTCCATAGCCACCCACGAGCTGGCCCCCAACGAGGACGATGGCGCAGTGCATATTGGCGGGGCGGGGCCACTCTCCGCCAGCATGGATTACATGGAGCGCTATGCAGTACAGGCCGAACAGATCATCAATGCCGTGCCGGAGCGCGATCGGAGCTTTATCTGGATACAGGGCAACAGCTTTTTCTCACTGCTCATGCTGGACGACTGGGCCGAGCGGGAGCGCAGCAGCCAACAGGTTCAGGATGCACTGCAGGCGGCGGTGGCCAATGTCAGTGGCCTGGAGCTCTACGGTTTCAACTTCCCGTCGCTGCCCGGCACCAGTCCCGGGCTCCCCATGCAGCTGGTACTCACCACCACCGCCTCGGAGGCGTTGATCTACCAGGTGGGCGAGAAGGTCGTTGACGACTTGCGCAACAGTGGTCTGTTCACCTACGTCACGCAGAGCCTCAAGTTTGACAGGCCCCAGCTCATTGTCACCATTGATCGCGACAAGGCGGGGGAAATGGGCGTGAGCATGCGTGATATCGGGGACACGCTGAGTCTGCTGCTGGGCGAGGCCGATGTCGGTCGCTTCAGCATGGAGGATCACAGTTACAAAGTGATCCCCCAGGCGGAGCGATTGAGCCGCTTTAACCCTGAGGATCTGGCGAACTATTACGTGCGCAGTGACACGGGGGCAATGATCGCGCTGGATACGCTAGTGGCCATGGAGGTGCGTGCGGCACCCAACAAACTGTCACAGTTTCAGCAGCTGAACGCCACCCATATCGGCGCGATGCTTGCCCCGGGCGTGACCATGGGCGAAGCAGTGAACTACCTGGA
>JAVEVZ010000357.1:0-2899 GCA_034004805.1 Spongiibacteraceae bacterium
CCCTTTTCGGTCGGGCTGTGCGTCGCGGAGCAGCGACTGGACGATCCGCTGGTGCGCGCTTTCTGGGAGAGCGCCCGTCAGCCCTGAACCCGGCGCCGGTTTTGGAATATGATGAAATGTATCGCTGTGGATGGTGTTGACAATGAGTGAACCGCAAAACCCGAATCCTGGGGCAGACCCTGAAGGAAGCCGCTACGAATCGTTGCTGCCAGTCGACGAGCATGTGGAAGAGGTTTCCGTGGATGGCCGCAAGGAGCGTCGCCGCGGCATTTACCTGCTGCCGAATCTGCTGACGACGGGTGCACTGTTCGCCGGGTTCTACGCTGTCGTGGCTGGCATGCACAACCGCTTCGAAACCGCTGCCATCGCTATCTTTATTGCAATGATCCTCGATGGCCTGGATGGTCGCGTGGCGCGGCTGACCAACACCCAGAGCAAGTTTGGCGCGGAGTACGACAGTCTTTCAGACATGGTTTCATTCGGCGTAGCGCCGGCTCTGGTGATGTTCAGCTGGGCTCTGGCGGACCTGGGCAAGTTCGGCTGGACCGTTGCCTTCATTTATGTGGCGTGCGCCGCGCTGCGACTGGCCCGTTTCAACACCCAGATCGAAACCGCTGACAAAAATTACTTTTCCGGTCTGGCCAGCCCCGCCGCAGCGGCGGTGGTGGCGGGCATTGTCTGGGTCTGCGCAGAAGCTGACTGGGTAGGGGAAGAGCTGCCCCTGGCGCTGGCTTTTATCGCCGGCTGTGTTACCGCCGCTGTCGGTTTCCTGATGATTTCCAGTCTCAAGTACCACAGCTTCAAGGGTATCGATCTGCGGGGGAGGGTGCCGTTCTTCGTCCTGCTGCTGATCGTGATGGCCTACGGAGTGGTCATGCTGGACCCGCCCAGCGTATTGCTGGCGGCGTTCGTGATATACGCCGCTTCCGGTCCGGCGCTAACCATCTATGGAAAACTGAGCGGTTCGGCGCAGTAGCAGTGCGGGCGCCCCCCGCCGCGACCTTGCCGGAGTGTGCGCCATGCTGATCCATCGACCTCCCGATATCCAGTCCTCGGAAATCACCCCGGAAACTATCTATCTGCGCCGGCGCCAGCTGCTCAGCGCCGCCCTGGTATCAGCGGGTACCTGGGCGGCGGGGCCACTGCTTGCTGCCGACGAGAATTCACCTCAAGGGCTTGCGTACCGGCCCGCTCGGGAGGATGAAGCTGACGCCGGCTTTTTCACGGCAGAGAAGCTCACTCCCCTCCAGCATGTTACCCGTTACAACAACTTTTTCGAGTTCGGCACAGACAAGAGCGATCCTGCCACCCATGCGGGGACGCTGACCACCACGCCCTGGAGTGTGACTATAGAAGGGGAGGTTGAAAGGCCTGGCACCTATCATCTGGAGGACATCCTCGCCGGTGTCGACCTGGAAGAGCGGATCTATCGTCTGCGCTGTGTCGAGGCGTGGTCCATGGTTATCCCCTGGGTCGGTTTCCCGCTGTCGAAGCTGCTCGAGCGTGTGGGCTACAACTCACGGGCTCGTTACGTTGCTTTTACTACGGTTCATCGGCCTGCCGAGATGCGCGGGCAGCGCTCGGCCACCGCGACGCTCGACTGGCCCTACGTCGAGGGGCTGCGCATGGATGAGGCGATGCATCCGCTGACCATTCTGAGCGTGGGCCTGTACGGCCGCACACTCCCTAACCAGAACGGGGCTCCCATCCGGCTGGTGGTGCCCTGGAAATATGGTTTCAAGAGCATCAAGTCGATTGTGCGGATACGTCTCCAGGAGCGGCGGCCACCAACCAGCTGGAATCTTTCGGCGCCGCAGGAGTACGGCTTCTTTGCCAACGTCAATCCCGAGGTCGACCACCCTCGCTGGAGCCAGATGCGTGAGCGTCGGTTACCATCAACATTGCTCGGTCCTCGCTGGATCGCCACACAGCGCTTCAATGGGTACGCCGAGCAGGTGGCTCATCTCTATAACGGCATGAACCTGCGCAGGTTTTATTGATGTTGGCGGCACTCCGGGCGCTGGTCTGGCTGGTCGGATGCTGGCCTCTCTGCTGGCTCATCATTCAGGCAGGTCGAAATGAGTTGGGACCCGATCCAGGGGAGGCGGTTGTGCTCAGCACCGGGCTCTGGGCGCTGCGCCTTCTACTCATCACCCTGGTGTTGCGACCGCTGCGTGATATCACCGGTCGTCCGGAGTTCGTACGTGTCCGCCGGTCGACCGGGCTGTTCGCCCTGTTTTATGCATCCCTGCATCTGCTGTTGGCCCTGTTCTATTTGATCGGCTGGTCCTGGCTTGAAATCATGGCAGCGTTGCAGGAGCGGACCTATATCATTCTCGGATTCGGTGCCTGGCTGTTGCTCGTGCCCCTGGGCGTCACCTCCACCCGGCGAGCCCGCCAGCGCATGGGACGACACTGGCGGCAGCTGCACAGGCTCATCTACCCGGCCGCGACCCTGGCCTGTCTCCATTTCATCTGGCTGGTTCGCTCGGACTACCTAGAGTCAGCCCTTTACATCGCGATCCTCGCCATTCTTTTCGGCTGGCGCCTGCTCTACTGGGTTGGGCGGCGGTCAAACTCTCGCCAAACAGCCTAGAAATTGCCCGTTTTGTCTGTTTGCTGGCCGCATTATCGTCTCGCAGAAAGCTTTTTGGGAACGATCGTTGACAGCGGATTTGGTACCCCTATAATGCGCGCTCTCTCGACGGGGCGGTGCCAAAGCGGCACGGAACAGAGCCAGTTGAGAGACGTGATCAACGGTGAAACAAAGCGGTTGACACGGTGAGGAAAGTCGCTAAAATGCGCGTCCTCACACAGCGAGGGCAACCGAGCTGATGACCTGAGACCCGAGCGGTTCAGGGCTGTTTAACAAGAGATCAGGCAATTTGTGTGGGCGCTT
>JAVEVZ010000048.1:0-13314 GCA_034004805.1 Spongiibacteraceae bacterium
GCCTTTAGCGTCCAGCGCCTTGAAAATCGCGTCCCGCACCGACTCCACCGGAGCCAGCCCATCGATGGCGTGGTACCGGGCGCCTTGCTGCCGCAGAGTCGGGAATAGAAATCCACCAGCGGGCGGGTTTGCTCGGCGTAGACCCGCAGACGTTTGCGCACGGTCGCTTCCTGGTCGTCGTCGCGCTGCACCAGCGGCTCGCCGGTGACGTCATCGACGCCGTCGCGGCTGGGCGGGTTGTGGCTGATGTGGTAGACGCGACCCGAACCCGGGTGCACGCGGCGGCCGCTCATGCGCGCGACAATGACTTCGTCGTCGACCTGCAACTCCACCACATGGTCGATATCCACGCCCGCGTCGCGCAGCGCTTCGGCCTGGGGAATGGTGCGCGGAAAGCCGTCGAACAGAAATCCGTTGGCGCAATCGGGCTTGGCAATGCGCTCCTTGACGAGACCGATAATCAGGTCGTCGGACACCAGGCCGCCGGCGCTCATCACCTTCTCGGCCTGCCTGCCGAGTTCCGTGCCCGCCTTGACGGCGGCCCGCAGCATATCGCCGGTGGCGATCTGCGGAATGCCGTAGCGGTCCATGATGAACTGGGCCTGAGTACCTTTGCCTGCGCCCGGCGGGCCCAAGAGAATCATGCGCATCGTCGGTTTGCTCCCGTCTCTTATGGTGCCCGCTATACCGGGCGCTGAAATCAAAGGCGGCAACAATACACAGCGGCCGGGCTCAAGACAAGCCCTGAAGCCCGCGGCCAAATATAATTATTCTTTGTAATTCAAAAACTTATGAATTTATCGACCATCACTGGCCCGGCGCTTAAAGCGCTGTTGCCGGCTCGCGTTCCCGCTGCGGACAAAGGATAATGGGTGCCGCCGTCGCGTCAGGCGCAACAAAACCGGGCCCGCACGGAACGCTTTCAGCGTATCTACTATAGTTAGTTGAACTCTGTCCCCTGGCTGTGGATTGATCATGCAACAGATGAAAATGCAGGAATTGCTGGACCTATGGGAACGCACCGCCCACGGTGCGCTGACACCGGAGGAGTATCAGGTGCGCTTGCCGATTGAGGATGCCGCCAAGATCCAGGCCCTGGCGGAAATGTATCCGCGGCGCACCGTCAGCGAGATCATCACCGATCTGCTGTCGGTGGCGCTGGAAAACCTGGAATCCGCGCTGCCCTATGTGCGCGGCGACAAGGTGGTCGCCGTGGACGAGGAAGGCGACCCGCTGTACGAGGATATCGGGCCGACGCCGCGCTACCAGAGCCTGCTGCGCAAGCACCTGGACCGCTACCAGCACGCGTCCCAGGATACGCACTGAACACCTCAGGGCACCCGCCAGGGTGCCCGTCTGTTGATGCCCGGGTAATAAATACTCAGACCTACAGGCCCCGCCGTTTGGCCTCGTCCCACAAGGCATCCATTTCCGCCAGGGTGGACTGCGCCGGTGACCTGCCCTGCTCGGCTAAGCACTGCTCGATATACTGAAAACGTCGCTCGAATTTGCCATTGGCCGCGCGCAGCGCCGCTTCGGGGTCGACAGCCAGAAAGCGCGCGAGGTTGACACAGGCAAACAGCAGATCGCCCATTTCCTCCAGTTGCGCCTGCGGGTCTTTGGCCGCCGCGACTTCCGCACACTCCTCGCGAATCTTGTCCAGCACGCCGCTGGCGTTATGCCAGTCAAAGCCCACCCGTGAAGCGCGGCGCTGCAGCTTGGCGGCCCGACTCAGTGCCGGCAGTGCCAGCGGCACATCGTCCAGCACACCGGTCTGTTGCTGGCCGGCGCGCTCGGCGGCCTTGATCGCTTCCCAGTTCGCGCTGACCTGCTCGGCGGACAGGCCCTCGCAATCCGCCGCGCTGCTCAGGCGCGCATCGGGAAATACATGGGGGTGGCGGCGCAACAGCTTGTCGGCAATGCCGCGCGCCACCGCGTCGAAGTCGAACCAGTTCTGCTCTCTGCCCAGCTGGGCGTAGAACACCACCTGGAACAGAAGGTCCCCCAGTTCTGCGCGTATGGCGGCCGGATCGTTTTGCGCAATCGCCTCCGCCAGCTCGTAACTCTCCTCCAGGGTATGGGGCACGATGCTGGCGAAATCCTGCTGCAGATCCCAGGGACAGCCGTGCTGCGGATCGCGCAGGCGCGCCATGATGGCCAGCAGTTCCCGCAGGGCATCACCGGGCCTTGCCTCAGCGGGGGTTGCCGGCCTTTTATCGCTCATCAATGGATTTCTCCGACACGGTAGGCCGATACCACGTTGCGCAGGCGCTGGATGCGGTTGAGCAGCTCCGACAAGGCCGCCAGCCCGGTAATTTCCACCGTCAGCCGCAGTGTGGCCGTATTGCTGGCCGTGTCCGACACCGTCTGTACCGACAGCACGTTGACCCGCTCACCGGCCAGCAGCTGGGTGATGTCACGCAGCAATCCCTGGCGGTCGTAGGCGGTGATTTCGATATCCACCGGGTAGGTCCGCCGGGACTCGCCCTCCCAGCTGACCTCCACCACCCGCTGTGGCTGCCGTTCGTGCAGGCGAATGATCTTGTGGCAGTCCTGACGATGAATGCTGACGCCCCGCTCCTTGGTGATAAACCCGAGGATGGCATCGCCGGGCACCGGTTTGCAGCATCCTGCAATCTGCGTGAGCAGGTTGCCGACGCCCGCAATCTGAAGGTTCGCCGCGCCCCGCCGACGCGGTTTCCGCGGCGCGGTCACCAGCGTCTCGGGGGCCTCGCGACCGAGGCCCACCAGGGCCTGCGCGGCGGCCAGCACCTGGTTGGCGCTCAGATCCCCCGCGCCGGCCTGGGCGTACATGTCCTCAACGCTGGTGCAGTGCAGCCGGTGTGCCACCGCCCGGTAGTCGAGGCTGGTCAGCGCCAGGCGCTTGAACTCCTTTTCCAGCAGCGCGCGGCCGGCGGCGATATTGTCCTCGCGGGCCTGCTGGCGATACCAGGCCTGTACCTTGGCGCGGGCGCGCTGGGTTTTCAGGTAGCCCAGGGCCGGCTGCAGCCAGTCGCGGCGCGGCGCGTCCTCGCGGCCGGTGATGACCTCGACCTGCTCGCCGGTTTTCAAGATATAGGTCAGTGGCACGATGCGACCGTTGACCTTGGCGCCGCGACAGCGGTGGCCGACTTCCGTGTGGATGCTGTAGGCGAAGTCCAGGGGCGTGGCGCCCTGGGCCAGATTGACCACATGGCCATCGCGGGTGAACACATAGACCCGGTCCTGGGCGCGGCTGAAGTGCTCGGCAATGTCGCCGCGCCCGCCGGTTTCCTCGTACCAGTCGAGCACCTGGCGCAGCCACGCGATCTTTTCCTCGTAGCCACTGGCCTTGGCATCGCCCTGGTCAGACCCCTTGTAGCGCCAGTGGGCGCAGACGCCGAACTCCGCCTCTTCGTGCATGTCGCGGGAGCGGATCTGCACCTCGAGTATTTTCCCCTCGGGGCCGATCACCGCGGTGTGCAGCGAGCGATAGCCGTTGTCCTTGGGGCTGGCGATATAGTCGTCGAATTCGTCGGGGACGTTGCGCCACAGGCCGTGGACGATGCCCAGTGCGGCGTAGCAGTCGCGGAGGTTGTTGACCAGAATGCGCACCGCGCGGATATCATAGACTTGGGAAAACCCGATGCCCTTGCGCTGCATCTTTTTCCAGATGCTGAATATATGCTTGGCGCGGCCGCTGAGTTCCGCCTCGATGCCCGCCGCGCTCAAGGACTTCTGCAGCAGCACCTTGAGCTCGTCGATATAGCGCTGCCGATCCAGGCGGCGCTCGTCGAGCAGCTTGGCGATTTTTTTGTAGGCGACCGGCTGCAGGTAGCGAAAGGACAGGTCCTCCAGCTCCCATTTGATATGACCGATGCCCAGGCGGTGTGCCAGCGGCGCGTAGATATCGGCCACCTCGCGGGCGACCCGCTGGCGGCGCTCCTTGTCGTCCTTGACCGCGCGGATCGCGCAGGTCCGCTCCGCCAGCTTGATCAGTGCCACCCGCACGTCGTCCACCAGCGCCACCAGCATCTTGCGCACCGTGTCGCTCTGGTCTTCGCCGCGCCCCAGCACCGGGCCCTGTTCGTCGCCGAAGCGGGCGCGGCTGATGGCGGCCATGCGCAACACGCCGTCGATCAGGTGCGCAATGCCCGCGCCAAACCGGGCCTCGACGTCGGCCAGGGGCAGGCGTCCCTCGCGGACCGCGCGGTACAGCACGGCCGCCACCAGACTGTCGTTGTCGAGGTTGAGGTCGGCGAGGATCTCGGCCATTTCCAGGCCGGTGCGAAAACAACTGGCACCGGTGCCCCAGGCGGTCGCCGAGGTGGGCTGAGTGCGTTCCGCCGCCTGGGCGAGCTCACAGGCAGCCACCAGCTTGGCGGGGTCCGCCTGGCCTGCCACCGGCGGCAAGCGCGCCACCCAGCCCCGGATATCGATGCTGCCGTCTTCGAGTTCGGGGTGGGCTTCCCTGACTTTTACCATGCCTCAACCACCTCCCGCGCTAGGGCGGGCTCAATGCCGCGTCGAAAACTCCGGTGGACAGGTAGCGGTCGCCGCGGTCACAGATGATGGCGACGATCACCGCGTCTTCAAGACCTGCGGACAGCTGCAGGGCACCCGCCACGGCCCCCCCGGAGGACACGCCGCACAGAATGCCCTCCCGGGTCGCCAGCTCGCGCATGGTGCGCTCGGCGGTGTCCTGATCCATGTCGATCACCTGGTCAACCCGGCTGGCATCGAATATCGACGGCAGGTACGCCTTGGGCCAGCGCCGGATCCCGGGAATGCTGGCGCCTTCGACGGGCTGCAGGCCGACAATCCGGATCGCGGGGTTCTGCTCCTTGAGGTAGCGCGATACGCCCATGATGGTGCCGGTGGTGCCCATGGAGCTGACGAAATGGGTGATGCGCCCCTGGGTCTGACGCCAGATCTCGGGGCCGGTGCCCTCGTAGTGGGCCAGCGGATTGTCGGGGTTGCCGAACTGGTCCAGCAGCCTGCCCTTGCCCTCGGCCTGCATCTGCAGGGCCAGGTCGCGGGCGCCCTCCATGCTGGCCTCGCGGCTGACCTCGACCAACTCGGCCCCATAGGCCGCCATCGCCAACTTGCGCTCGCGGCTCATGTGCTCGGGCATCACCAGCACCATGCGGTAGCCCTTGATGGCCGCCGCCATGGCCAGCGCAATACCGGTATTGCCGCTGGTGGCCTCGATCAGGGTATCGCCGGGGCGGATTTCACCGCGGGCCTCGGCCTGCGCGATCATGGCCAGCGCCGGGCGGTCCTTGACCGAGCCGGCCGGGTTGTTGCCCTCGAGCTTGACCAGCACCGTATTGCTGGTTTTACCGGGCAGCCGCTGCAGTCGCACCAGCGGCGTCTCACCCACGTACTGCTCGATGGTCGGGAATTCCATAGGTGTCGCTCACCCCTGTCCAGATATGCGATAAGGCGCGTAGACGCCGTCAGCGCCGGAAATAAGCTGTTGATTTTTATGGCTTTAGCTGACTGCGTGAAGCCGCAGAAGCGGCGTATGATACCACGCTCAGCGGCGCGGCTCGCCACTGCCCTGGAACAGCGCGCGGCTCGCCAGCGGCCGGTCGCCCAGCAGCGGACGCAGGGCCAGTCGCGACAGGCGCTTGGCAGCCTGACGCGCCGCGCCGTCCAGACTGCCCGCCGCCAGATCCAGCAGCACGCCGCCGCTGAAACAGCGGTCCGCGGGATCGCCGCCGCGGGCCGGCACCAGGCCGGCCTCGGCATCGAAGCGATAGGTCGCGGTCGCCAGCAACGCATCGCCGCTGTCGCCGCAGCGGTCCAGCGCAAAGCCGTAACCCAGCTCCGCCAGCAACTGCCATTCGAAACTGCGCAGGGCCGGCTCGGTATCGTCGGACCCGCTGAGCCGCGCCAACGCGCCCAGGTAGGCATCGAACAGGGTCGGGTGGGGATCGTCGTGGTGCAACAAGCGGTGCAGCAGTTCGTTGACGTACAGGCCGCTGAACAATGCACGCCCCTGCAATGGCCAGGCCCTGCCGTCGGCCTCGATCTGGCCCAGGGTCTTGAGGCTGCTGCGGCCCGTGACGCTCACCGCCAGCGGGGCGAAGACCTGCAGACGGGTGCCACCGCGGCGCCTGCCGGCGCGTGCGCCGCGCGCCACTGCTGCGAAGCGGCCCTGGCTGCGGCTGAACAGCTCCACCAGCAGGCTGGTGTCGCGGTATGGGCGGGTGTGAAGGACGTAGACGCCGCTCAGCTCGGTCGTCACGGCTCAGTCCTTGTCGCTGTAGCCCAGGCTCTTGAGCTGGCGCTCGTCGTCGGACCAGCCGGATTTGACCTTGACCCACAGACGCAACATCACCTTGCGATTGAACAGCAGCTCCATGTCTTTGCGCGCCTCCTGGCCGATGGAGCGCAGGCGTTCGCCACCGGTGCCAATCACGATCTTCTTCTGGCCCTCGCGCTCCACCAGGATGGTGGCGTCGATATGCAGGCTCCTGCCGCTGTCCTTGAAGGATTCAATGGCCACCGCCAGGCTGTAGGGCACCTCGTCGCCCAGCTGCCGCATGATCTTTTCACGGACCAGCTCAGAGGCCAGGAAGCGCTCGCTGCGATCAGTGATCTGGTCGGCGGGGAAAAAATGTGGCGACTCGGGCAACAGGCGGTAAATGCAGGCCTCCAGTTGCTCCCGGTTGTGTCCCCGCAGAGCGGATACCGGCACGATGTCGGCAAAATCAAAGCGCTGACTCAGGGACTGCAGGTAGGGCAACAGGGCTGCCTTGTCCTCGATCTGATCGACCTTGTTGATCGCCAGAATAACGGGCGCCTTCACGTTTGCCAGCATGTCGAGCACCCACTGGTCGTCCTCGGTCCACTTCAGGCGCTCCACCACCAGCACGACCACGTCGACGTCGCGCAGGGCTGTGGTCGCGGCGCGGTTCATATAGCGGTTGATGGCGCGCTTCTGGTCGCGGTGCAGACCCGGGGTGTCGACGTAGATCGCCTGTACCTCGCCCTCGGTCTTGATACCCAGCAACTGGTGGCGGGTGGTCTGCGGCTTGCGCGAGGTGATACTGAGCTTCTGGCCCAGGATATGGTTGAGCAGTGTGGATTTGCCGACGTTGGGCCGGCCGACGATCGCCACGTAGCCACAGCGCGTTGCCGTCATCGGATTGCACTCATGAATTGCCCTGCAGATGGTTGAGGGCCGCCTCGGCGGCCACCTGTTCAGCCTTGCGGCGGCTGCTGCCGGCGCCGGTAAATTCTGCGCTCACCCCTGCTACCACGCAATCCACCACAAACTGGCGGGCGTGGTCGGCGCCGAGGCTGTCGCGCAGGCGATAGTCCGGCAGCGGGCGCTGGCGCGCCTGCAGCCATTCCTGGAGACGGGTCTTGGGGTCCTTGCCGGCTTCGCCATCCATGCCCGCGAGACGTTCGCCGAACCAGGCCAGGATGCGCTCGCGGCAGGGGCCCATGCCCGCCTCGCGGTAGATCGCGGCGATGATCGCCTCCAGCGCGTCGGCCAGGATCGAGTCGCGCCGCACCCCGCCGCTCTTCAGCTCGCCGCTGCCCAGCTTGAGGCAGGCGCCGAGGTCCAGCTCCCGGGCGATATCCGCCAGCGTACTGCCGCGCACCAGGCTGGCGCGCATCCGGGTGAGGTCGCCTTCGCGGCAGGTGGGAAAGCGCTCGAACAAGGCTTCGGCGATAACAAAGCTCAGCAGCGCATCGCCGAGAAACTCCAGCCGCTCATTGTGCTGGCGCGCGGCACTGCGGTGGGTCAGCGCGCGCCGCAACAGGTCGGGATCGGAAAACCCATAGCCCAGGCGCTCGCCCAGACGTTGCAGTGCCAGCGCATCATTCACGACTCCGCGGGCACCTCAAAAACCAGATCGTCGAACTTGACTACCACGTCGATATTCATGATCAGTGGTTTGCGCACCTCGTAGGTCGCGTCGATGATCATCTGACCTTTCTTCTGGGCGATTTTCACGTCGCGCCCCTTGATGGCCTCTACGCGGTTGGTGTCAAAGCGGCGCTGCAGAATGCTGCGCAACTTGTGGGTATCGGCGCGGCGCGCTTCGGGGTCTTTGGTCAGATCGGTCAATATGCTCCTGATCTCGTAGGCATCGAAGTACACCGGCAACAGGGTCAGGCTGCAGGTCAGAAAAAAGCTGGCGATCAGCAGCACCAGCATCCAGCCTATGGCACCCAGTCCGCGCTGTCGGTAAAGGCTATTCATCGGGACGCTCCTGTCTTCATTCGTCACTTTTCAGAGGTGCTGTAGTTATAGCCCAGCCGCGCCGAACCGCGAGCACACATTCACTGGATGGCGCCCACGCGGGAAAAGCTCGGCAGCTCGGTGAACGAGCCCCAGTGCATCCAGATCGCAAAGGCGCGCCCCACCACCCGGGCCTCCGGCACCTGGCCCCAGACCCGGCTGTCACTGCTGTTGTCGCGGTTGTCGCCCATCATGAAATAGTGACCGGACTCGACGGTGACGCTGAAATCGCCGCGGTCGATGCGCAGATCCTTCTTGATCATATGCTCGACGGGACCCAGCTGTTCACTCTCCAGTTCGTAGACAGGCCGCATGGGTGGCAGCACCGCTATCAACTGCTGCGGCGCGGGTTCGCCGTTGATGGTCAGCTGTTTGTCGTGATAGCGGAGCGTGTCCCCCGGCAGACCGATCACGCGCTTGATGAAGTAGCGGTCGTCATTGGGTGGAAAAAACACCATGACATCGCCGCGCCGGGGTTCACCGACATCGAGAATTTTGGTGCCCAGCACCGGCAGCCGCACGCCGTAGGTGAACTTGTTGACGAGGATATAGTCGCCCACCTCCAGGGTCGGCTCCATGGACGACGACGGGATCTGGAAGGGCTCGACGATAAACGAACGCAATACCAGCACTACCACCAGCACCGGGAAAAACGAGCGCGCGTACTCGGCGATATCCAACTGCGCGATGAGTTCCTCCGGGGCGTTGTGCGCTTCGGCTGCGGCGCGCCGGCGCGGCTCGAACAGCCACTTGTCCAGGGCGCCGATCACCGCGGCCAGCAGCGTCAGCAACACCAGCACCAGGGCGAAATCGCCGTCCTTGAGGATCAGCGCCGCCGCCAGCCAGCCGGCCCAGGCCAGCGCCACCAGCTGGTAGCTCCAGCCACACCATGCCGGCAGCGACGCGCCGGCGCCGGCCTGCAATGCGGCGCGCCGCCCCACCAGTTCCTGCACCAGCCAGATCACAAGGCTTGCGCCGCAGACCAGCCACAAAAGGGTATTGACCATGTTATTGCCTGTTCTGTTTGACGGTATCAGCTGTCGACTTTAAGTACTGCGAGGAAGGCGCTCTGGGGAATTTCCACCCGGCCGACCTGCTTCATGCGCTTCTTGCCTTCCTTCTGTTTTTCCAGCAGCTTTTTCTTGCGGCTGGCGTCGCCACCGTAACATTTGGCGGTGACGTTCTTGCGCAGCGCCTTGACCGTGGACCGGGCAATGATCTGCCCGCCCAGGGCCGCCTGAATCGCCACGTCGAACATCTGCCGCGGGATCAGCTCGCTCATTTTCTCCACCAGGGAGCGGCCGCGCTGGGCCGCCAGGTCGCGGTGCACGATCAAGGCCAGCGCATCGACTTTTTCGCCGTTGATCAGCACATCCAGACGCGCCAGCTTGGCAGCGTCAAAACGCACAAAACTGTAGTCCAGGGAGGCAAAACCGCGGCTGGTGGATTTCAGGCGGTCAAAGAAATCCAGCACCACTTCGCTCATGGGCAGTTCATAGACCAGCGATACCTGACGACCGAGAAACTGCATTTCCTTCTGCACGCCGCGCTTTTCCACGCACAGGGTAATCACGTTGCCGAGAAATTCCTGGGGCACGAGAATGCTGGCACTGACGATGGGCTCGCGCATCTCGTCGATTTCACCCGGATCGGGCAGTTTCGACGGGTTGTCCACCATGACGATTTCGCCATTGGTTTTGAGGACTTCATAGACCACGGTGGGCGCAGTGGTGATCAGGTCCAGGTTGTATTCGCGCTCAAGGCGCTCCTGGATGATTTCCATGTGCAACATGCCGAGAAAGCCACAGCGGAAACCAAAGCCCAAAGCATCGGACACTTCGGGCTCATAAAACAGCGAGGCGTCGTTGAGCGACAGTTTGCCCAGCGCGTCGCGAAAGCTCTCGTAGTCTTCGGTGGAGACGGTGAACATGCCTGCGTAGACCTGCGGCTTGATCTTCTTGAAGCCGGGCAGTGCGGGCACATCCCCGTCGGACACACGCACCAGGGTGTCCCCTACCGGCGCACCCAGGATGTCCTTGATGCCGGCGACCATAAAGCCGACTTCGCCAGCACGGAGCTCTTTGGTGGTTTCCTGCTTGGGCGTAAAGATGCCCACTGCATCGACGATCTGGGGCTTGCCGATACTCTTGGCAATGATCTTGTCGCCCTTTTTCAGGACCCCGTTCTTGACCCGTACCAGCGACACGACGCCCAGGTAGTTATCAAACCAGGAATCGATGATCAGCGCCTGCAGCGGCTTGTTGCGGTCGCCCTGGGGGGGCGGGATATTGGCGACCAGGTGCTCCAGAAGCGCTTCGATACCCATGCCGGACTTGGCGGAGACGTGCGGCGCACGGCTTGCGTCCAGGCCGATGATCTCTTCGATCTCGTGGCTGACCCGCTCCGGGTCCGCCTGCGGCAGGTCCATCTTGTTGAGTACCGGCAGCACCTCAAGGCCCTGCTCGATAGCCGTATAACAGTTGGCCACCGACTGGGCTTCCACGCCCTGGGCCGCATCCACCACCAGCAGCGCGCCTTCACAGGCTGCCAGCGAGCGCGAGACCTCGTAGGAGAAGTCCACGTGACCCGGGGTATCGATAAAGTTGAGCTGGTAGACCTTGCCGTCGCGCGCCGGGTAATTCAGCGTGACGCTGTGGGCCTTGATGGTGATGCCGCGCTCGCGCTCCAGATCCATGGAGTCGAGCACTTGGGCGGCCATCTCGCGGTCGGCGAGCCCGCCGCAGTGCTGGATAAAGCGATCGGCGAGGGTCGACTTGCCGTGGTCGATATGGGCGATGATGGAAAAGTTGCGGATCAGATCGAGGTCGCTCAAGGCACAGTTACCGGCGGGTTCAGGGGACAGGAAACAAAGGGCGGGATTGTACCTGAAAGCAGCCGGCCGCGCCTGCCCGGAACTGTGCGGATGTCGATCGGCGCCGGGCCGCTGCCTGAGGGCTCACGCGCAGCGCGCGATGCCCGCCTCGGCGCGCCCGACCCGCTCCACCACCCGCGGCTGCAGCGCCTGATGATCGCGGCTCCAGCGCCCGTGCAGCCACACCGCCAGAAAGCCCAGCCCCAGCCCCAGCACGGCGCCCAGTGCGGCGCCGGCATCGCTGCCCTGGGGTGCCAGCAGCAGGCCGGCCACCATGGTCAGCAGCGGCAGCAGGTAAACGATCGCCGACGCCTGCACCAGCAGGTGGTCGGGAATGCTGATGCGCACCAGATCGTCGACCTGGTATTCCACGTTATCAGGGCTGTCGAACAGCGCCCGCACGTGGTTGCGGCGCCCGGCGCCGACGCGGTTCATCAGGCCGTGGCCACAGGCATTGCGTGCACTGCAGCTTTCGCAGGTGCTGCGGCGTATGGTTTCCACCCACAACGCGCCGTCCTCGACGGCCACCACGCGCCCGGTTTCGATAATCACGGCGCGGCTCCGATCACGATGGAGTTGGCGATGCGGCGCGCCGTGAGCTGCGGAATCTCCCCCACCACGGTAATGGACCACGGCGCGCCTTCGATGACCACCGGGCGTCCGTAAGCCACCGTGGCACCGCGCCGGGCCTGGCCCTCCGCCTGCATGGGGCGCGCCTCCAGAAAGATCGAAAACACCGCCATGCCGTCGGTGTAGGTCTGCATATCGTTGGCGCCGCTGCCGTCGCCGCCCGCCAGCTCGAAACCCTGGGGCACCCAGCCCGGATGCCAGGGCATGGTGTGCGACTGGCCATCGGTCACCGCCACCCGGTGCTGCGCCTGGTAGGCCTCGCCGGCAAATTCCGCGCGCTCAATCGCGGCGCCGATCTCTATGGTCGAAAAGCGAAACCGCTCCAGGGTGCGGTCGCGCCCGTCCAGCAGTTCGGACTGCAGCACGAGACCGGTCTCGCGGTCCAACATCAGGCGGTGGGCAAAGCGGTAGACATCCTGGGGTTCAACCCGCAGTTCGACAACGTCCCGCCCCGCAATGCGCTCGCCCGGCGCGACACTCAAGGTGTAGTAGTCAGACAGCGCCGGGTAGCGGGTGTCCGAAGCGGTGGTCTCGACCGCGCGCCGCAGCCGGTGCCCCTGGTGTATGCAGTTCAGGCTGTGCTCGTGGCGCGCCACACTGCGGTCTTCGCCATCAAGATACTCGAGCCGCTCGTACTCCTTGCCGTCGATCACCGCGTGCAGAATGCGCAGCGACTGCAGGCGCGAGCCCAACTCGTGGGTGAAAACGCCGCGGTAGTCGATCTCGCGGTAGCTGTGGGAGAGACGGTCCAGCCATTGCTCGGCACTGAGCCCGTCGACTTCGGAAGCGGCGCCCGCCGCCTGCGCCTGCAGTCCGGCCACAAGCGACAGCAGCAACCAGAACAGGGACAATAGCGGTTTACGGCGCATCGAAACTGGCAACCCGGGCAAACGAAATGATGCCTTCACCACTGTTGAGCGCAGCCTGCTCAGTGTGGCGCAGCAGCAGCCGGTCCATGCGCTGCTGCATCACGGCGTCGTCATCTAGCGACTCTCGGCGCTGCACCAGGGGGTACTGCCCCATGGCGCTGACCGCCACATTGCCCTGGGCCGCGCGCTGGGCCGGTGCCATCTGGACCGGGTAAACGGGACTGCTGGCGGCGACCTGGGGACTGGCGCTGCCGGCGTATTCGGGCGGCGCCAGGCCAAACACCACCAGGGCCGCCACGGACGCCGCCACCGCGACTCCGCCCGCCGGCTTCCACCAGTGAGGGCGGCGCCGGAGCGCAGGCTCTGCTTCGAGCCGCGCCATAACCTGCGCACTGATATCGAGATGACCGAAACGCTGGTCTTCGCGCCGCATCAGGGAGCGCACGCGCTGGTGACGGGTCCAGATCGCGGCTACTTCATCCGCGTGATCACTGCGCAGCAGGCGCCGCACTTCCAGCTCGCTGGCCTCACCGTCCACCAGGGCCGATACCGCTTCGCGCTGCTGTTCGTTCATACGCTCACCTCGTCTTCGCCCGTTGCCTTGCCGTTGCTTGCCATTCGTCACTCGCCGTCGAGTTGCGCTTTTACCTTGCGGTCTATCGCCTCCCGGGCGCGAAAGAGACGCGATCTCACGGTGCCCA